>CAZIQJ010000276.1:0-2555 GCA_964541285.1 uncultured bacterium
GGATGAAGCATGTTCCAGCGCTGGGCATTGAGCGCGTCTGTGCGCAGGTGCTTGTAGCTGGTCGCGCTCCACACATCGGCGGAAACACCGTAATTTTCCGCCAGAATTTTCTGAGCTTTGGAAGCCTCATTCAGAATCGGGCCGCTTGCCAGAATGTGGGCCTTGATTTTACCTTCTCCGCCCTGCGAAAAGCGGTACAGCCCCTTGAGAATGCCTTCCTCGACACCCTCAGGCATCGGGGCCATGGGATAGTTCTCATTGTAAAGAGTCAGGTAATAGAAAATCGCTTCATTCTGTTCATACATGCGCTTCATGCCGTCACGCAAAATGACCGCGATTTCATAAGCAAACGCAGGATCATACGCCATCAGGGTCGGGATGGTGCTGGCAAGTAAAAGGCTGTGACCATCCTGGTGCTGAAGCCCTTCACCGTTCAGTGTGGTACGTCCCGACGTGGCGCCAAGAAGAAATCCCTTGGCCTTGATGTCGCCGGCAAGCCACATCATGTCGCCAACGCGCTGGAAACCAAACATGGAATAATAAATGAAAAACGGAATCATGTTCACGCTGTGCGTGGCGTAGGAAGTTCCCGCGGCCAGAAATGACGACATGGAGCCGGCCTCGGTAATACCTTCTTCAAGAATCTGGCCGTCTTTGGCTTCCTGATAATAAAGAAGGCTTTCACGGTCCACAGGCTCGTAAAGCTGGCCCTTCGAAGAATAAATACCGATCTGGCGGAAAAGCGCGTCCAGACCAAAGGTGCGCGCTTCGTCCGGAATAATGGGAACAATGCGCGGGCCGACTTTGGGATGACGCAGCATTTTGGTAAGGATGCGGACAAAAGCCATGGTCGTGGAAACCGCGGAATCGCCCGAACCTTTCATGACATCGGAATAATCGAGTTCGGATACGGGAAGCGGATCCGGAGTGAATTTTCTCTGCGGAAGATAACCGCCGAGTTCCTTGCGGCGTTCCTGCAGGTATTTGATTTCCGGGCTGTCGGGCGAAGGGCGGTAGAAAGGCATTTCCACCAGCTCTTCGTCGCTGATCGGAATATCAAAACGGGTCTTGAACTCACGCAGTTCTTTTTCATTCAGCTTTTTCTGCTGGTGCGTGATATTGCGGCCTTCCCCTGCCTCGCCCAATCCATACCCCTTGACGGTCTTGGCAAGAATCACAGTCGGCTGCCCCTTGTGCTCAGTCGCGGCTTTGTACGCGGCAAAGACCTTGCGCGGGTCATGGCCGCCGCGCAGCAGCTTGCGCAGCTGGTCGTCGGTCATGTGGTTCACGAGTTTGAGAAGTTCGGGATATTTTCCAAAGAAATGCTTGCGGATGTAACTGCCCGGTTCTACGGAATATTTCTGGAAATCACCGTCCACGGCTTCTTCCATGCGCTTGACCAGAAGATCCGCGTGCTCAGAGCGCAAAAGATTGTCCCAGTCGCTGCCCCAGATGACTTTAATAACGTTCCAGCCCGCGCCGCGGAAAGCCGCTTCAAGCTCCTGAATGATTTTCCCGTTGCCGCGCACAGGTCCGTCAAGACGCTGAAGGTTGCAGTTGACCACCCAGACAAGATTGTCCAGGCTTTCACGTGACGCCAGCGTCAGCGCGCCCAGCGACTCGGGCTCGTCAATTTCACCGTCGCCGACATAGCAGAAAATTCTGGGTTCGCGCTTCCAGTTGACCAGCTTGCGCGCATGCAGGTAACGGTTAAAGCGGGCCTGATAAATCGACATGATCGGGCCAAGGCCCATGGAAACGGTGGGAAACTGCCAGAAATCAGGCATGAGGTACGGATGCGGATAAGATGAAAGCCCGCCGCCCGGAGCAAGTTCCTGGCGGAAATGGTTCAGATGGCTGGCCTGAAGGCGTCCTTCAAGAAAAGCCCGGGAATAAGGGCCGGGTGACGCATGGCCCTGGAAATAAACGATGTCTGCCGGGCCGTCGCCGTCCGGACCGTGAAAAAAGTGGTTCTGGGCCACTTCATAAAGGGTAGCGCTTGAAGCATAGGTTGAAATATGCCCGCCCAAACCATGATGGATCCGGTTGGCCTTGACCACCATGGCCATAGCATTCCAGCGGACCAGGCTCTTGATACGGCGCTCGAGTTCACGGTTTCCGGGGTAAGGGGTTTCCTTTTCCGCGGGGATGGTATTAACGTAAGGGGTGCTTACAACTGAAGGGATTTTGAGTCCGGCTTCGCGCAGCTGAGCCATGACTTTATTAAAGATCAGGGGGTCTTTTTCTTCGGCATCACGGTTTTTGAGAATAAACTCCAATACATGCTCGAGAGCCTGCAGCCACTGCCTTGTGGTGCCGCCCTCTTCACGGCGACCTACGCCTACTTCCGCCTCGTTCCCCAATGATGCCTCCGTCATAAATGCCTTCTACTTCCTCTTTGACCCGCTCGTGATTTGACCAAACAATGTACCTAATTCTACCCGGAATATCAATAGAATATTTGGGACGCTATCTTGCGCTCAGCCGTAAGCTTACGCCTTTCACTCCCTTACTCCCTTATTATTTCACCCTTGTCAAATCAGAGCGGTTATAAT
>CAZIQJ010000277.1:0-2548 GCA_964541285.1 uncultured bacterium
ATCCTTGCCGTGGGCGCCCATCTTAAAAATGTCATCGCCCAATCGGTGGGCGATCAAATTTTTATCAGCCAGCACATTGGAGACCTGGAAACAGAAAAATCGGTGCATGCCTTTAAGAACGCCATTCATACCTTTAAAGGACTTTACGAAAAGGCCCCGTCGGTCATTGCCGCAGACTGCCACCCTGATTATCATTCGAACCAGCATGCAAAAAAGACG
Source organism: uncultured bacterium (assembly GCA_964541285.1). Classification (GTDB taxonomy): domain Bacteria; phylum Omnitrophota; class Omnitrophia; order Omnitrophales; family Aquincolibacteriaceae; genus CAYLPP01. The sequence goes on from CAZIQJ010000277.1 coordinate 220, forward strand.
GGGCTCCCGGTCATTCAAGTTCAGCATCATTACGCGCATGTCCTGTCGTGCATGGCTGAGAACGAATTGGAGGGACCTGTTTTAGGCATTGCCTGGGACGGTACAGGTTACGGTGCGGACGGAACAGTCTGGGGCGGAGAATTTCTACGGGTTGATTCTCACGATTATGTCCGGACCGGGCACCTTCGCAGGTTTAAACTGCCGGGGGGAATCAAGGCCATTCAAGAACCGCGGCGCTGCGCCCTCGCGGTGCTTTATGAAATTTTCGGAGACTCTGTATTCGAGATGAAATCCAGTGTTCTCGAATCCTTTGAACAGCAGGAACTCGAGGTCTTCGGGGCCATGCTTAAACTGAATATTCATTCTCCCGTGACCTCCAGCGCGGGCAGGCTCTTTGATGCGGCTTCGGCCCTTTTAGGCATCCGGATGATCCAGCATTTTGAAGGGCAGGCCGCCATGGAACTTGAGTTTGCTGTCACTGGACATGAAACAGACGAGCGTTATCCTGTTTTCTTTGCCCCGCTGGATGCGTCACATGATGCAATGCCGGTGCTGGATTGGGAGCCGCTTATCCGTGGGATTTTGGCGGACCAGGAGAACGGCATTCCCGTGGGAAAGATTGCCGCCAAGTTTCATAACACGCTTGCCGAAGGCATTCTTCAGGCTGCGCTGTCCGCCGCGGAACCCAAAATAGTTCTGACCGGCGGATGCTTTCAAAATAAATACCTGCTGGAGCGCACCATCACGCTGCTTCGCCAAAAAGGTTTCACTCCCTATTGGCATCAGAGAATTCCGCCGAATGACGGGGGAATTGCTTTGGGACAGATTGCAGGCGCTGCCCGGATTTTAAAAGTCAACGCCCCGCTCGAAAGGAACACTTATGTGTCTGGCTGTCCCCGGTAAAATTGTTTTTATTTCCGATGATGAGCCGCTGTTCCGGAAAGGAAAAGTGAGTTTCGGAGGAATTTTCAAAGAAGTGAGTCTTGCCTATGTCCCTGAAGCCAAGGTGGGGGATTATGCGATTGTGCATGTAGGCTTTGCCATCAGCCTTGTTGATGAAGCCGAGGCCAGGAAAGTCTTTGAGTACCTGGAACAAATGGGGGAGCTCGATGAAATATCTGGATGAATACCGCGGCACAGAGGCCGCGCGCAAGTATTCCGGAATGATTCATGAGGCGGTCTCAAGGCCCTGGACGATCATGGAAATATGCGGAGGCCAGACGCATTCCATCGTCAAATTCGGAATCGATGAATTGCTGCCCGACAAAATAGAACTGGTTCACGGCCCCGGATGCCCGGTCTGCGTGACCCCGCTCGAACTGATTGATAAAGCCATTGAGATTGCCTCAAGACCCAACGTGATCTTTTGTTCCTTCGGCGATATGCTTCGCGTCCCCGGATCAAAAAAAGATCTGTTCTCGGTCAAAGCCCAGGGCGGCGACATCCGGATTGTCTATTCACCGCTTGATGCCTTGAAACTTGCCGAAGAGTTTCCCGGTAAAGAAGTTGTTTTCTTTGCGGTCGGCTTTGAAACCACGGCGCCTGCCAACGGAATGGCCGTTTATCAGGCCAGCCAGAAAGGCATCCGTAATTTTTCAATTCTTGTCTCGCACGTGCTCGTTCCTCCGGCCATGGAAGCGATTCTTTCATCGCCTCAAAACCGGGTGCAGGGCTTTCTTGCCGCAGGGCATGTGTGTTCCATTATGGGGTATACCGAGTATGAACCCCTTGCCGAAAAATACCGCATCCCGATTGTTGTGACGGGTTTTGAACCGCTCGATATTCTTCAGGGAATTTACATGTGCGTGCGCCAGCTTGAAGAGGGCCGCGCATGCGTGGAGAATCAGTACTCCAGGTCCGTCCGCCGTCAGGGCAACGAACCGGCCCGGGATTTACTGCAGGAAGTTTTTTGTATCATTCCCCGCAAATGGCGCGGGGTCGGGGAAATCCCCCAAAGCGGATTCGGACTGCGTGAGAAATATGCCGGCTTTGATGCCGAGAAACGTTTTTCCGTAGCCTCGTACACCGCTGAAGAAAACAGCGAATGCATCAGCGGTCTGATTTTGCAGGGCATTAAAAAGCCTTATGAGTGCGCGGCCTTTGGAAGCCGCTGCACGCCCGAGCGCCCGTTTGGGGCAACGATGGTTTCTACTGAAGGGGCCTGCGCGGCTTATTACCGTTACCGAGGAACAAAAATTCCGGCGGGAAAAAGGAATTCATGAACAACGGCTTTAATCTCAGCTGCCCTCTGCCGCTTACGGATTATCCGAACGTGCTGCTCGCCCATGGCGGAGGCAAGAGCGGCGGCGACGGCTCGGGCCTGAACGGC
>CAZIQJ010000278.1:0-2546 GCA_964541285.1 uncultured bacterium
CTTTTTCCACAAAGAAAAGGCCGGTCAGCGCCATAAATCCGGAACCAATGATCAGCGGGTACAAACCGGTAAACGTATAAACATGCGCGCCGAAAAAACCAAAAATAATCTGGCCCAAATTAAAAATGCTCATCAAAACCGCGAACAACGTACCCTCCACACCGGTCTGATGGGTCAAAGCCGCCGCTGACGACATGATCGGCAGCATGACCATACACCCCATGATACCGCTGAGCACAACCAGAACAAAGGCAGAAACAGGGTCATGGATCAACAGCGCGATAAAAATATTCATGGAATTAAAAATCACGGCCCAGCGAAGCGTGGTTTTTGGGGAAGACTTCCGCAGCCAGCGCACATAAATCAGACTTCCGAGCATGGCACCGCCCCAGCCGATACTGGCCAGAAGGCCCAGAAAGGTTTCCTTGAAGCCCAAGGACTCCTTCAGGAAAAAGAAAAAAGGCATTCCAAAAGCCGAAGAAACCGAAGCCAGAAACAGAATGATCATAAAATAGCGGATATTTGAGGTCCACAAAAGTCCTGTACACCGTTTGACCGGCGCCCAAACGGATGAGAAAGGCGGTTTTTCGATTTTCTTTTCAAGGATCCAGAGCGCCACAAAACAGACCAGGAGAGGAAGTGTCAGCGTCAAAAGAAAGACCTGTTTTGGTTCCCAGTGCTGGGCAAGCCATCCGCCGGTGATACCGCTGGCCATGGCGCCAAGGCTGCGCGATCCCCAGGCAATGGACTGATAAATAGAACTGGTGAACTGATTGGAGTGTTCCACCACAAGGCCGTCGGTGATGACGTCCGTGGCCGCGAACCCGAGATTGGAAAGCATCATGGCCAGCAAAATCAGAGAACGGTACGGCGGAAGCAAAATCAAAAGCAGCCAGCCCACAGCGGAACAAATCGAAAATAAAATAAGGTAGGACTTGCGGCGGTATCCAAAAAGCGGAAAAGAATCCGAGATCAGGCCGTAAACGATTTTAATAACCCAGGGAAAGGCCGCAACAGAAGAAATGGTGGCGATTTCCGTGACTGACCAGTTGAGACGGCGGAGAAACAAAGGCAGGGCCACACCGGAAATACCCAAAGCTCCCTGAATAAAATAAACAACCCCTGACAGAAAAGCAATGTCGCGTGTGTGTTTAAGCAAAAAAATCCCGCGCTTTCTTTTGCCCGATAAGTTTTGAGTAATCCGTGTAGTCGATCATGATCAGGTCAGGCCGTTTTTCCCGCACGCGCCTCGCCCACTGAAAACGCTCCCCGGGGTTCAGCTCAAGACGGCGGCTGGTCACATATTTGAACTGCGCGCCGCAATGGGGGCATACTTTCAGGTTGCTGGTATCCAGACCGATTTCGCGGCATGAACCGCAGTCCCCGGTCAGATCGCCCATAATCAGCAGATGCGACTTGACCTCTTCAATATCAAACGGCTGAAAAACCCTCAGGTATTCGCTCATTTTAAACCTCCGGTTTAAACACAAGGTCCCCGGCTCGCACCGGCTCAGGAACTTTGACGCCGATTTCCTGACCGCGCCCCGCCACGTCCACGGGCTTGCGGTCAATCTGCATGGAGCCGATTGTCATTCTGAAATCAGTGGTATGTCCCTTGATCCGCAGCGGATCGCCTACCATGAGCCTGCCGCGCGAAATCTTGATGACCGCGACTTCGATATTGCCGAAATAATGCGTGATCTCCCCCACAAGCGATTCTTTCGGCTCAGCCTTGCCGGCTTTGCCTTTAGAAGCAGGAAGCTTGACGGCTTTGGCCGGTTTGAGCGGCTTTTTGGGAACCTGTTTCAGAACTTTTAAAGGCTTTACCGGTTTCAGCGCCTTTTTCTTTGGCACAGGTCTGGCCGGAAGCTTTTTAACAGGCTTCACAACTTTCTTCGCCTTTAAAACTTTCGCGGGCCTGGAGGGCACCGGCTTCTTCCTGGGCTTTGCAGGCCTGCGCGCAGATTTCTTCCTGCCGCCCTTTTTCCGGCGGCGGGGCTCAATACCCAGAATGTTCTGTTTGATCCACGCCAGAATTTTTTTCACTTACTCCCCCATGACCTTCACCACCACACGCTTGCGGCGCTGGCCGTCAAATTCCGCGTAGTAGATTTGCTCCCAGGGGCCAAGATCCAGTTTACCCTCCGTGACCGGAATGATCTGCTGGTGGCCGATCAAAAGATTCTTTAAGTGGCTGTCGCCGTTTGTTTCTCCGGTGCGGTGATGTTCATAGTCCTGGCGGAAAGGGCAAAGTTTCTCAAGCCATTCATCAATGTCCTTGATCAGCCCCTGCTCCGCGTCATTGACATAAATTCCGGCCGTGATATGCATGGCGGAAACCAGAATCATCCCTTCCTTAATGCCGCTTTTGTCCAGAATCGATTCGACTTTGGGCGTGATATTGAGGTAATCCCGGTGGCTCTTGGTCTGGAACCACAGATAGTCCGTGTGGATCTTCATTACTTTCCGGGAAAGAGGTCAGAAGGTTCCGGTGAGGAAAGAGGCAAGCCCGCAGGCGCGTCGCCGGACAGCTGGTCCATGCGGCT
>CAZIQJ010000279.1:0-2528 GCA_964541285.1 uncultured bacterium
AATGCCCCAGATATTTTTATCAATGGAATACGGCGTCTTCTTGGTCGCGTCGACCGGAATATTGTTATTCCTGGCGTATTCGATTTCTTCTTCGCGCGTCTTGAATTCCCAGGTGCGAAGGGGCGCGATAATTTTCAGCTTGGGGTTCAGCGTACGCACACCGACTTCAATGCGGACCTGGTCATTCCCCTTGCCCGTGCAGCCATGGGCAATGTATTCCGCTTTTTCCTTTTCCGCGACGCGGACCAGGTGCTTGGCGATCAGCGGACGGCCAAGAGCGGTGGCGAGCGGGTATCCGCCCTCATAGCGGGCATGCGCCCACAAGGCAGGCATGATGAAATCGCTGGCGAATTCTTCCTTCAGGTCTTCAATGTAAACGCGCGTGGAACCCGCGGCATTGGCCTTGATGATCAGCTTTTTGCGGTCACTGACTTCGCCGATAAATGCGGAAAAACAGACCACGTCGAAACCATACTGGTCCTGAAGCCATTTTACCGCGCATGAAGTGTCCAAACCGCCTGAGTACGCCAAAACAACCTTCTTCATTTTTAAAACTCCTTTTATAGGGTTAAATCCCGAAACCGCAAAGATGCAGCAGGACCGCCTTTTGGGCGTGAAGGCGGTTTTCCGCCTGGTCAAAAACAACAGAATTTTTGCTTTCCATGACATCTTCCGTGATTTCCTCGCCGCGGTGGGCTGGAAGGCAGTGCATGACAAGCGCGTGCTTTTTGGCTTTAGACATCAGCTCTTCATTGAGCTGCATGCCGTGAAATTCCTTTATTTTCTGGGTGCGCATTTTTTCCTCGCCCATACTGATCCAGACATCGGTATAGACAACGTCCGCTCCGCGCACAGCCTTGTCAGGCTCCATGAACCCCTTGATGACCGCGCCGGTTTTCTGCGCCAGGGCCAGGGCCTTTTTCATGACCTCAGGGTCGGGAGCATAACGTTCGGGCGTAGCGTACTGAAACCGGCCGCCGAGTTTCGCGGCCAGAAGCACAAGTGAATTGAAAACGTTATTGCCGTCTCCGATGTAAGTAACCAGCGGCCGGGCCTTGGGTCCAAACTTCTCGCGGATGGTCATGTAATCGGCAAGCGCCTGGCACGGATGTTCAAAATTCGAAAGCCCGTTAATGACCGGCTTGTCAAAGTACTTCTCGAACTCCTTGATGGTGTCATGCTCAAAGGTCCTGAGAATGACGCCGCCCAGGTAACGGTTCAGCACGCGCGCAATGTCACGGACTTCCTCGCGCACGCCCAGTTTGATGTCTTCAGGACCAAGATAAGTCACGCCGCCGCCCAGAGAAAAGATCCCGGTCTGAAAGGAAACCCAGGTGCGAGTTGACGGCTTTTCAAAAATCAGGCCAAACATGCGGCCCTGCAGACGGGTACTGAACCGCTCAGGAGAGCGCTTCACGGCCGCGGCCAGCTCGAAAATTTTTTCGATTTCAGCCCGGCTCAGGTCCAGAATTGAAAGAAGGTGTTTTCTTTTTTCGTTTTTCATTTTGAGACCTCACTTAAAACTTTCTCGAGAATCCGCATGCCTTTATCCAGAATCTTTTTGGTCACGGTCATGGCGGGCATGATGCGCAGGACGGTTTCCTGCGTGCAGTTGATCAAAAGGCCGTTTTCGCGCGCCTTGTCCGCGATGGCCGCTCCGGGCACGGTCAAATCCATGCCGCGCATCAGGCCGATCCCCTTGACCTTGATGATAAGCCCGGGAAATTTTTTGCGAAGTTCCTCAAGCTTGTGCCCAAGATAATCTCCCATTTTAACAGTATGGGAAAGCAGTTTGCCCTGCTCAATAGCTTTGAAAACTCCGAGCGCGGCCGCGCAAACCAGCGGGTTTCCGCCGTAAGTTGAAGCATGCGTGCCGGGCGTGAAAACCTCTTTCTTGATCCGTCTGTTGGCCACCAGCGCGCCGATGGGAACGCCGCCGCCAAAAGACTTGGCCAGCGTCATCAGGTCCGGTTCAATCCCGTAGTGCTGAAACGCGAACATTTTGCCGGTGCGGCCCATGCCGGTCTGGACTTCGTCAAAAATCAAAAGCATGTCTTTCTCATCGCAGAGTTTGCGCAGGGATTTTATGAATTCCTGGGTCGCGGCATTGACTCCGCCCTCGCCCTGGATAGGCTCGAGAAAAACAGCCACGGTCTTGTCCGTGATCTGGCTCTTGACGGATTCAAAACTGTTAAGTTCCGCGTACTTGAAACCTCCGGGCAAAGGCTCAAAACCTTTTTTGACTTTGTCCTGACCCGTCGCCGTAATGGCGGCAAGTGTGCGCCCGTGGAAGGACTGCTTCATGGTGATAATTTCAAAACGGCCGGTTTCAGAACCGTATTTCCTGGCAAACTTCACGGCGGCTTCGGTGGCCTCTGCGCCGGAGTTGCAGAAAAACACGCGGCCGGGAAAGGAATGCTTTGAAATCTTTTCCGCCAGAAGCGCCTGCTTGGGATTCAGAAAGTTGTTGGAAACATGGATGATTTTCCTCGACTGTTCCTTGATGGCGCTGACCACTGCGGGATGGC
>CAZIQJ010000280.1:0-2470 GCA_964541285.1 uncultured bacterium
CCTGGAAAGTCTTAACCGCGCGCATTTCAGAGCGGCTTGAAGAAGCCCGGCGCAGCGCAACCACGGCCTTACGAAATTTAATTTCCAGTTCTTCTGGAATGCTGTCTTGAATCCGGCCGTAAATTGCGGTCACAATGCCCAGCGCGACTCCAGCCTCCTTCGCGTCCAGGCTCCCGGCTCCCGCGCGTTGAATATAAGCATCAAGTCTCGCCTCCAGATACTTCGCGTAAGCTCCGGCCCCTTGCTGCTGCACGGCCGCAATTTTTTCCGCGGCACGGGCAAGGACGGCCTGCTCAAAAGACGACAACACTTCAGATTTCCGGGCCGAGCGCAGCTCCGGAACATCAGAGTCGAGGGCAGCCGCGTAATCCAGACCGCCGGTCTCAAACCAGACTTCACCGTAATCCTCGGATTTTCCAGGAGTAAATTCCGTGTTCTCAATCTCCAAACTGGAAGGCAGCAGCCTTTGCGCGCTGGTGGTCAAAAATCCCGTGGAATTTCCCGCCAAACCCGCCACCACATCGGCCAGATAATCAGAAAGCCGCTCCACCGCGGGCTGAAGGGTTTCAGGAACCGCGCGCATTTCGGAGCGCGCATAACGCTGCACGGTTTCCGCGTCAAGAACCCCGCCTTCCCGCAAAGCATTCAAAACAGAAACTCTCATCCGCGCCGCCTGTCCCTGCGCACCCGCGCCGGTATTCGCGGCAAAGGTCCGGAGCCAGGCGTCAAGCTGGGCATTGTCCATGTTTTCCAGCGCCCGGGCAAAACCCGTTTTAACTTTTTCGCGAAACGCAATCAATTCCCTGATTCCGGAGAACGCAAACTCAGCGTTCCAGCCATCCAGCATACTGGCGATCATTTCCTCAAAAGCTTTCTTTTTGAGAGCCGCGTCTGCCTCAACCTGCGCTGTTGAGGGTAATTTTCCGCGGTAAACATTTTCATTTCCGACCAGAACGCCTTTCGCGCGTTTGTCTTTGCCGATAATGGCGTCATGATTCGCAAAATGATTGATCCCGCGTGTATAAAGAACCGCGCGGCTGGGACGCTGCTTCTCAAGCAAAGTCACAAATTCTGCCAGCCTGCGGTCGCGCAAATCCCCGGCTTCCTGGAGAATGCTGATGGAGTTCCAGAACTGGCTCCATGCTTCAGCCGCATCGCCCCGGGAAAACGCTGCCATCATGTTCGATCCATACCTGCCCGCCAGGTCCGCCAGCAGGTCAGTCTCAAACGCCGTGGGCTCCATGACAACTTCAGCGATATTCTTCGAAAGGAAATAATCCGCTTCTGCGATCGTAAAAAGAGCATTCGGATCCCGAAGGCTTTGCCTGAAAAACTGAGGCGTCACAATTTCCCGGATTCGAAGCCTTTGGATTTTATCTTCGTACGCCGCGTCGACTTCCCGCTTAAAGACCGTGTTCGCGCGGTATTCGGCAAGAAATGCGGAGAGAATCAATTCAGGCGCAGACCCGGCAGCTATAAAGCGAAGCTGGTTAGCTGCCCACCACTGGGCAACCGCCATTTGCGGCGGCGCATTCCTGCTTGAGTTGACCAGGTTGACAGCCATGTCCCGGTCCGCATGTTCGATAATGGCAATTGCATCGGACTTGCCCTGAACACGGGGCAAAGCGTCAATGGCCGGATCAAAAAATTTGCGGGCCGCATCAAAAGCGTCCGGCACTGTCTGCACATGACGCAGGTAAGCGGCATAGACATTTCTTTCAGAGGCCGCTGCCGCGTTGCGTTCAAAAGTAAACATGCCTGCGAGTTTTCCGGCCGCGGGCGAAGAACCAAGCATGTTCGAGCGGCCCAGAAAAGAGCGCAATTCACTTTCATTTTTGAATGCGGCCTTGTTTTTGAGAATCTCGCCGGCCACCAGATTGACTTTACCGGCCTTGACTCCCGCCTCCCTGACGCGGGCCGTAATTTCGGGCAGGGCCGCGGCCGCAATATCGATTTTGGGCAAACGCATTTCGGAGCGGAGCCCAAGACGCATGATGGCTTTCGGAATATTGGCGCCATAAACAGGAAGGAGCAGATCGGAAACCTGAAAATCCTTAATTTCATAGTGGAAGAGATCCCTTGAAATGCTCCTGTAGATATTCTTTTTCTCTTCTGCCGTCATATCGTCGCGTCCAGAGTATTTCCGGTAAAAAAGATCATCGAGAATTTCATCCGCCCAGTAATGAGGCAGGGTCGGCCCGGAGTCCGCATATGAGAAAGTCCGCATAAAATCATGGTCCTCGTACCGCTGCCGCAAAATAGCGGAAATTTCCAGCGCCAGAGTCTCGGGGCCGGATACCAGAACCGGCTCCAGTCTCTCCAGAAGTTCCGGGGAAACATTCTCCATGACAGCTTCAAGCACCAGACGCTTGCCTAATTCCTGAACGGAATCTTCGTGATAGTACGCTGTCAGCCGGCCGCTGATATGATCTTCCGCGTGCTGGGCTTCGTGAAGGGATGTGCTCAGACT
>CAZIQJ010000281.1:0-2465 GCA_964541285.1 uncultured bacterium
GCTGCTCAGGCACGCCGATGACCGTGTACGTGCGGCCATTGGCAGCAAAAGTTTTTTCAAAAACACCGGACGCTTCTCCGGCCTGGGCGGCTGAAAACCAGAGCCTCTCGAGGAAAAGTTCCCACGCTCCCGGGCCGCGGCTGATGATGCGGTTGTAATCCGGGCTGGTCAGAAGCGCGCCCGAAGAACCGGACATCAGGTTCGCCTGGATGGTTTCGGAAGTAGACGTCATCAGAATATTTTCAAGCACTTCAAGCGCGCTTTCGCCGTGAATGGCGCGCGCTTTTTCAATCATCTCATCAATAATCTTGAAGTCTTCGGTCAAGAATGCGGTGGCATCTCCCTTTTCCTGAATGACGCGCAAAGGCGTATCCACGGCGGGAAAATCTCCAAACTGGTGGCGAAGGCCGCCGGTCACAAACTGCAGCCACTCGTTGGCGCGGCGGACCACGCTGGCGGTTACACTGCGTCCGACCACGGCCGTGACGTCATAGGCCATGCGGGCTTCAGCCTGACCGGTCGTGGGGTAACGGAATTCACGGCCGCGCGGCCGCATGACGGAAGCGCGGAGCAAGGGTCTTTTCAAACCATCCGCCGCGGAAGCGGCGCGGGAAGGTTGAACCAGCGCCTTGACCCGGAAAGCGTCACGGCTGAATTCATTCACAGCTTCGGCAAACACAATGCCCCGCGTGGTGTCCAGCGCGCGGGGAGCAAACGGACGGGCGGGATCCACCGCATACTGGGAGCGCGCGTCTTCAAGCGCCGCGGAAAAATAAGTCCATTCCGCGGGCATCCACCAGGCGCCGTGCAGGCGGGCATTTAAAATAGCGTAGGCAAGATTGCGAAAAAAACCGCCGATCAGGGGAAGTCTTCCCAGAAAACCGGCATAAATGACTTCAGCGGCGCGGCGGGCGCGGATTTCAGAAACCTGAAAACCGTAAGCCGAAGACTCTGCCTGGTCACGGACTTCGGTAAAACGCCCCGTATCTTTCCAGCGCCGGAGTATTTTCTGGTCTTCCGCGCTGGAGGGATCCACGATACCAAGGTCTTCAAGGTAATGCTGTTCAACCACAACGGTCTCACCGGCCTGCAGCCAGGAGTCAATCAGCGCGACCTTGCGCGCCTTGCTGAGAGAAGGATCAAGCGAAAGCACTTCGACTTCCCCGCCCGTTTTTCTGGGCACGGTCACGGAAATACGGTCGCTGCCAACTTCAAGATCATTGACCCCGATTTTCTTTTTCGCGGCCGCGTCTTTTTCAAGTTCCGCGCGGTATTTCTGGGCCAGACGTCCAAGCAAGCGGATAAAACTGCGCGTCTTGTGCGCGTTCTTGACCCGGGCCTGAACATTGTCAGGATGCGGCTGGGTTCCGGCGCGGTAAGTCGTGTCATAAACGTGCCGGTCAATCCAGTTTTCCATGCTGACGGAGCGTGTGTCATTCAAACCGCGAAGCTCGGCTTCGACTTCTTCAAAATTTCCGGCACGTCCGAGTATCTGGAGAAGTTTCTGCTTCTCGTTCAGGTCCAGGTTTTTACCGTATCCCTGAAGGCGGCCGAAAAGAATGGTTTCAAACTCAGGCTGAAGCACCTGGGTTTCGTAAACCCAGGTCAGGATCATGGGGATAAACACAACCGCCAGATAAAGAGCCGTCACGCCAGCGGCCGCGGCTGCAGCATAGGCAAAGACCGTGGAAAAAGAGCTCCAGAAAAGAACCGCCGCTGCAATGGCCGCGAAAGAAACCGCGGGAAGAATAAAACGGCTGAGCAAAACAGCCCAGAAGCCTGAAGGATGAAAGTCATCCGGTCCAAGCGGCCATCCCCCCTGAGGAGGCGAAGGCGGCAAAGGCGGGGCCGGAGGCAAAGTGCCCGGAACCGACGCGGCCGGAGCGCGCAGGCTGTCCTTGAGATTCTGAAGAGGATTGATTTTGTCTTCGGCTTTTTTAACGCGGGAAACTGAAATGTGAAACTCAAGGCCGCCGAGCTGCTCGGAAGAAAGCGGATTCATATAAGGCTCCACGCTTCCCATGGAGACCGCTTCGGTGCTTGAAGCAAAATTTTCGACGCGGGCAGCTGAAAGCCCCCGGGGCGAAGCCAGTTCAATAACCATGGTTTCCGCCGCGTTCTGCGGATCAGGGCCAAACAGGTAAATTCTTCCGTCACGCACAATGACATCATTGACCGCCGCGGGAAAATGGCGGGCCATGAAATCATCATAAAAAGCCAGGATGGATCCCGCGCCCGCTTCCTTGTCGGCGATTTTTTCCTGAAGAGCCTTGCGGACTTCCGCCACGATCTTCGCCCTGTTGGCGTTAAACGTCTGGATCAGCATGTCTTCGTGGCCGGGCTGCATGACCGCGGGACCGGACTGGGACAAATAACTTTCAAGAATTTTGCGCGCCTGGCGCTGGATGACCCAGCCGACCACCCGCATTTCGGAACGGGCTTTATACACAGTAATGCTTTGCGGC
>CAZIQJ010000282.1:0-2461 GCA_964541285.1 uncultured bacterium
AAAAGGGCTCGCGGCCTTTTGCGCGCGACCGCGAAGGTTTTGTGCCGGCTGAAGGCGCGTGGATGTTTTTGCTCGAAGAAAGCGAGTCCGCGAAAAAACGCGGCGTCATACCTTACGCGGAAATCCTGGGCTATGGATCCTCCTGTGAAGCTTTTCACCCGGTACGCATTTCCGAAGACGCGGCCGCCAACTGCCGCGCCATCCACGAAGCCGCGGCCGAAGCACGCGTGCTGCCTTCAGAAATCGATTATGTGAACCTTCACGGCACTTCCACGGTGTTGAATGACAGGATTGAAACCGGCGTCATGAAGACATTTTTTGGCGGACAGGCCTTGAAAGTCCCCATGAGCTCCACAAAATCCATGATCGGCCATCCGCAGGGCGCGAGCGGCGCGGCAGGCCTTGCCGCCACCCTGCTTTCCATGCAGGCCGGACACGCGCACCCAACAATTAATCTTGAAGATCCGGACCCGGATTGCGGACTGGACCTGGTGCCCGCGCAAGCGCGCGAACTCAGCATTCGCCACGCCCTGTGCAACACTTTGGGTTTTGGCTCCAAATGCTCGGCCCTCGTCATCCGGAACGGAGCGCAACTATGATTACTTTTACGGAACGCAGCCCTGAAAAAGAAATCATGGACCAGCGGGTCCTGAACCCCGCGGAAACGGCTTCAGTCTACACCTGGATCGCGCGCGTAAACAAATACCTCGGCGGGACCAGTGTCATTTTAAAATACCTGGAGAAATGGTCCGAGAACTGGCCCGCGGACAAAACTATTCGCATCCTGGATGTCGGAACGGGCGGTTCGGACATCCCCGCGGCCATTGCTCAGTGGGCGCAGCGAAAAGATAAAATGGTGAAGGTGACCGCGCTGGACATTGATCTTGAAGCGCTGAGATTTGGAAAAATTAAAAACGCGGACCCTTCGCTTTTCTGGGTCCAGGCCTCCTGCGAAGACATGCCCTTCGCGGACGGCGCCTTCGATTATGTTATCAGCTCCATGTTCTTCCATCACCTGCCGGATGCCATGATTTACAAATGCCTGCGTTTTTTTGATGCGGCGGCTTCACGCGGCATCATCATCAATGACCTTTTGCGTTCTCCGCTGGCCTACGCCGGGTTCTGGCTGCTGACACGTTTTATCCCTGACCCTATTTTCCGTCATGACGGCCTGCTTTCCATCCTGAGGGCCTTCCGCATGCCGGACCTGAAAACTATGGTAGAAGAGACCGGGCTGGATTACCTGACCGGAAGAAATCATTTCGCCTTCAGGATCGCACTGGCGGGAGAAAAAAATGCCTGAAATGCTTGATGCAGTAGTCATCGGCGCGGGACCGGCAGGATCGGCCGCAGCCATTTCGCTTGCCAGCCAGGGCCTGAAAACCACATTGATTGAAAAATCCGCAGGCGCCCGCCACAAGGTTTGCGGAGAATTTTTTTCACCCGGCGTATGGCCGCTTTTCGAAAAGCTCGGCATCACAGACAAAATCCTGCGCACGGGCGGAAAGCCGGTCTGGGACACCTCCCTTTTCTTCCCGTCCCAAACTGCGGTGCGCATGGACCTGCCCGAAGTTTCAAATCAATTCCCTTTTGCTTTCGCCCTTTCCCGCTTTGTATTTGATGAAGTGCTGATGCGCCAGGCCGCCCTTTCGGGCTGTGAAATCATCCCGGGCAATGAGGCCGTTTCGGTGCGGGAAGAAAAAGACCACTGCGTGGTCAAACTCTTGAGCGGCGTTGAACTCAAAACCCGGAAGGTGGTAGTAGCCGCGGGTAAAACAAGCCGCTTCCAAAAACAAAAGAGCGGCGGCAATGTTGGATTTAAAGCGCATTTTCAAAACATGCGCAAGCCACAGGGCCTTGAAATGCATTTCTTTCGAGGCGGCTACCTTGGCCTTCTGGAAATCGAAAAAGGAAAGGTAAACCTGTGCGGCATGCTGGACAAAAAACTACTTACGGCCTGTGGTGGAAATTTCGAGAACGTCATGAACCACGCGTCTGCCGCGAGCGCACGGCTGAAAGAATGGTTGGGAAGCGCCATCCGGATCACACCCTGGCTTTCATGCGTGACCTCAAGAGGTTTTCAAGGCAAAGACACGGAAAGAATTTTTTACACCGGCGACAGTGCATGTTTTGTGGAGCCCATGATCGGCCAAGGCATGACGCTGGCACTGGCCAGCGGGATCAGGACAGCCGAAAAAACTTCCGGAAAGAAAATCTTCAAATCGAAACTGAATTTTCTGAAGGCATTCGAACCGATGGCCGTGTTCTGCACGCGGTTCCCTATGCTGGCCAAACCCTGGGCGGGAATTTTTCTGAGAGAACCGGTGCTTAGAAAACTGCTTTCGACGCCTTAGGCGCCGGCAGTTTCCGGCGTCTGGCGCTTGCGCGACCAGGCGTGCGTGGAAGTTCCGTAGAACATTTCAGCGGCTTCCATGAGCGTTTCAGAAAGGGTCGGGTGCGG
>CAZIQJ010000283.1:0-2453 GCA_964541285.1 uncultured bacterium
CACCGCCTCAGGATCGTGGGTGACAAGACCAACACGGAAAGAGCCTACCGCTTTTTTGCCAACCGTCTGATGGAGCTTCGCGACAAACCCGGACGCCGCCGCGCGCCCGATCCGGAACCGGAAGAAGAGAGTTTTGAACGCGGCTCCCAGCCCCGCATTGAGGGCGGCGGAGACGTGCGTTTCTTTCATAAGGGGAAAGTCATTCTGGGCCGCAGCAAGAACCAGGAAAAATACCTGACCATCATGCGCGATTGCGATGTGGTCATGGGGATCGGCCCTGCCGGTACCGGAAAAACCTATCTGGCCATGGCCGCGGCCATTGACGCGCTCAAGAAAAAACTGGTGGACCGCATTGTCCTGACCCGGCCCGCAGTGGAGGCGGGTGAAAATCTGGGGTTTCTTCCCGGCGACCTGCTGCAGAAAGTGAACCCTTACCTGCGTCCGCTTTATGACGCGCTTTATGACATGGTGGAATTTGAAGAGGCTGCCCGCCTGATTGAGCGCGGCACTATTGAAGTCGCGCCGCTGGCCTACATGCGCGGACGCACGCTGAACAACGCTTTTGTGATTCTGGACGAAGGCCAGAACTGCACGCACACCCAGATGAAAATGTTTCTGACCCGCCTGGGACAGGGTTCCAAAGCCGTGGTGACCGGCGACGTGACCCAGATCGACCTGCCTGCGGGAAAGAAATCGGGGTTGGTTGAAATCCAGACCGTTCTGGCCAACATCCGCGGAATCCAGTTTGTTTACTTTGACGAGACGGACGTGGTCCGCCATCATCTGGTTCAGGAAATCATCAAGGCTTACGAGAAACATGACCGTAAACACGCGCACCACCCTTCATAAGATTCTCGAATCCAAAGTCAAAAAGCCGGTGCCTCCGGGGCATACTCCGGTTTCCGCCGTGCTTTTCTTTCTTTTTGCCTGCCTGACTACGGGCATTCTGGTTTTTCAGGTTCCAAGCGGCATGGAGGAACGCGAATACATCATCGGCGAGCCTTCGCCGCGGACACTGTTTTCTCCCGTAGAAATTTCTTACGTGAATGAAAAGTTGACCCGGGCGCTTCGCGAGAAAAAAGCCGCTGCTGTTCCTTCCGTGCTTGAACGCCAGTCTTCGCCAGTCCTTGAGGCCCGGGATAAATGGAAGCATCTGATCCAGACTGTGCAGGCCCGCAAGGCGGTTACGGTCCCGGCCGCAGTGGAAGAAAAAAAGCAGCTTCCTTTTCCGCTGGGTGAGGAAACCATGAAGTTTCTGGTTGAAACCCCGCGCCTTGAAGAGTTCGCGGCTTATTTTGAAGAGCTTCTGGACCGGATTTTTTCCGGCGGAGTGCTGGACAGCGCGAAAAAGAAAGAACTGACATCAGCCGGAGTTCTGGAGATTACGGATTGGGACCCTGAGACGCAGAAAGAAAGCCTTTTGCCGCTGGAATCGATCCTTACGCCGGAAGAAGCCAGGGACGGAATCCCCGAACCTGCCAAAAAGAACCGTGAGTTCAGGACGCCTGCCGCTGATATTCTTGGCGCTATCCTGAAGCCTAACCTTTCGCACGATGAAAATGAAACCAAAGCGCGCCGTTCCAAAGCTTCGGAGTCCATTGAGCCGGTGGAGGAGAAGATCAAGAAAGAGGAGCTGATTCTCCAGCGCGGCATGCTGATCACGCCGGAAAATAAGGAGCGTCTGGTCCAGGTCCAGAAAAAAATCGCGGCCAAAAAAGTCTTGAACCAGCTTTTGGCCGTGGCTGACCTGGTCATGCTGGTTTATTTTCTGGCCTTCGTTTACCTGGCGTTTTTCGAGAAAAAGTTTTTTTCTTCCGTGCGCATGGCGCTGCTGCTGAATGTTGTGCTGACGCTGACGCTCATTCTTTGCAAAGTGGCCGTGCTCTGGCCCGGGTCTTCGCCTTACCTGATGCCGGCCTCATTGGCCCCGCTTCTTCTCGCCCTGCTTGCCGGTCCCCGGATCGGCTTTTTGTCTTCAGCCCTGCTCGCGGTCCTGACCGCGCCCATTACGGGCTTTGCCCCGGAAGTTATTCTGACGACGCTGATCTCCGGTATTGTCGGAGCTTTCGGGACCCTGCGGCTGCGCAAGCGCATCCAGTTTTTAAAAGTCGGCGCCCTGATCGGGCTCTCTTCTTTTATGGTGCTGTTTATTTACCGTTTGTACCGGGAATACCCTTTGCAGGAATCTTTTGAAATCAGCGCGCTGGGGCTGGCCAATGGTTTTCTGGTCAGCATGCCGCTTTGCTTTCTGCTGGTGCCGATGCTGGAATCGATTTTCGGCCTGACAACCGATGTCAGCCTTCTGGAACTTTCAGACCTGAATCATCCGCTGCTCAAGCGCATGGTGGTGGAAGCGCCGGGCACTTATCATCACAGCCTTGTGGTCAGCACGCTGGCTGAGGCGGCCTGTGAAGCCATTGGCGCCAATTCGCTGCTGGCGCGCGTCGGCTGTT
>CAZIQJ010000284.1:0-2446 GCA_964541285.1 uncultured bacterium
CTTCCATGTCATTGTGAAACCTGAATTTGCGGCCGCGCTCAGCGAAGCGCATGAGGACCGCAAGGTTTTTGAGGACCTCTCGCTTTTGAACCGTAATCTTCCGGCGGACGTGACGGCTGAGGGCAGCGTGACCGCGCGGAAAGTCGAGCTGGCGCAGCCGGAGCTGGAGGGAATTGTTTTCGGCCCGAGGCCCGAGCCGCAGAGCAAGGAAGACCTGCGGGCCGGTGATACGCTTGTCATGGAGGATGGAAGGCAGGTCGTGATTATTTATATGCCCGAACAGGCCGCGGAGTTTGGTATTCCGCTGTCGCGTGACGCGGTGATCGCGGCGGTCAAAGAAGAGGGCGACAATGTCACTTATTTCGCGCTGATCAAGCGCTGGGAACTTTTTACTCAGCACACTTCCTGGCAGCCGCCGCTGGACCCTAAAAGTCTTACGGTGAGCACTTACCGTGAAGCTGTCCGGATGGGCGCGCCTTACTTTGATCTGAACAGCAGGCTTTCGGTCATGAAAGAGTCGTGGCATGATTTCGTGAGAAACGCGGAACAGGCAGGGAAAGACCAGGTTGAGCCATCAGAGCAGGCCCAGGCCATCGCGGCCCGGCTTCTGCAGACGCACCCGGACGTACGTGAGCAGATCGATAACGTGATCCAGGGCATGGAAGCTTTCTTCATTCTGGACCCCGACAAGGGGATTGCTGAAATCCGCAGAGACGCGCGCAAAGCCCTGGAGAACTTTCCCAAAATGGGCATTGACCGGGAAGATATGGAGCGGCTTCGTGAATTGCCGGAAGGAACGCCGGTCCGTTATGCGGGACAGCCGGACAGTCTTAATCAAGCCATTGCCCGGCTTTCGGTGGAGTTCAACTATCCCGCGACCAACCTGAAAAAAGACTACATGCGCATGCTGCTGGAAGTGCGCGCTGCGATCATGCGTCCAGGCGAATCCCGTTCTGAAATGCGGACGCTGGATCCCAACAAGGCCTCAGCGGATGCATGGGCAGAATTACTTGGCGGCGCGGGCGTTAAAAAAGGCAAGATTGGACGGGTTTCTAATGCGCTGGCCAGACAAGCCAGGGAAAAGCCTTTTGACAGTCTTGCCGCGGTGCGTGCGTTTCTTTCCACTCCGGCACTGCTGGGTAATTCTCCGGTGATCAATGCGGTCATCGCGGACCTTCAGGAACCGGGGATTTCTTCGCAGGAGCAGATGTGGCGCAGATTTGACGCGGAAGTGGGGAACGAAGCCACAATCGAGAATCTCCGCAAAGCGTTCACGATTTTTGTGGAATATCTGAAGACAAAAAATTATCCCTATCCCGAAGTCCTGGATAAATTTCTGGATCAGCTCCGGACCGCACAGCCCATGCCGGATGCCGCGGCGAACCGGGGCATGCCTTTCCTGAAAGAAAAGCGCGCGTCCATGCCCGGTTTTTCCTCTTTCTTTATTAATACCCGGCCGGACAATATTTCCAGGTTCCTGCAGGCGCTCCGCGCATCACGTGAAAAAATCGGGGGCGATGCAGCGGAGGGTTTCATTTTTGAAAATTTTCTGGCCAGCCTGGTTTCCGAAGCCTGGGGCGCCTACATGACACATCCGGACGCGCCTGAAGCCATTCGCCAGCGTAATGAACTTTTTTCGCGGCCCGTACCTGCTTACGGCGCTCCCGGCCTGGCGGGCTTCCTGGACGAAAATTTCGCCCTGCTTGAGCGGGTGATGGCTGTGACTTTTGGCCCGGAACTCGGAGAGCGTCTGGCCAAACTGCATTATCTGATCTGGGCCAGGCAGGAGAATCTTTATGAGCCTTTGAAAATCAAGGAAGCGCTGGATAAATTTTCGGGCGACCGCGATATCCAGATTCTGACGCTTATGAGGAACAGGCTTTCATCCGGCCCTATGATGGTGACGGCAGGGAATCCTGCGCGCATGCTCGCGGATGAAATGCGGCGGCTTGGGGCCAGGACCCTTCCTGTTTATGCCGAGGGCGTGCGCCGCGCCAGTCTGGATGTCGGTGCCGCGGTGGTGGCTTATTATCTGTTTGCTTTGCAGGAAAAGGGTTTCCTGAGCGCATCTGAAGTCAACCAGCTCGCCCGCGGAAATGAAGCCGGGCTGCAGGAAAAATTTGAAGCCGCCATTGTTTCCATGCTTCCCGCGGTGGATGCCAGCCTGCGCTTGTCTAATTTGCCCGCGGAATTTTTTAATCTTGAAACAGCTTTCAAGGCCTCTCCGCTGTCCACGGAGCGCCGTTCCGAAATGCGGACGGAAAAGCCCAAGCTTCAGGCTTCTGACCTCGAGCTATCTCTTTACTCAGAACTGAATGATGCGGACCGGGCAAAGGTCCGGGAAATTCTTCCTCCGCCTTCCTTTTTCCGGGCCAACGGGGTCGCGGCCTTCTAGAAAGGGGAGTTTGTGGGCGTGCAGTGGTTCAGCGCGGTCTTTGCTCCTGAG
>CAZIQJ010000285.1:0-349 GCA_964541285.1 uncultured bacterium
ACTTGCCGCTGTCCTGTTTCTGGCGGCGCAAGCCTGGGTTTGTTACAATTTGGTCACTGTTAAAAATCTTCATCCGTCATCCAATCTGTGGGCAGCTTTCTTTTTCACGTTGACCGGCCTGCATGCCCTGCATGTGCTTGGCGGCTTGGCCTGGATGGCGCTGCCGCGCAAACCTTCACCGCTCGGCTATTACTATTATTTCCTCGCCTTCCTGCAGCTGGCTTTGACCGGCCTTTTTTACATTTAATCATGCCAAAACCTGAAATTGTTTTTCTCGACGCAGGCACACTTGATTATGGTGACCTCTCCCTGAAAACTTTTCAGAAATTAGGGAGAGTCAAACTGTATT
>CAZIQJ010000285.1:359-2439 GCA_964541285.1 uncultured bacterium
ACAGCTCCGGCGCAGCGGGTTGCGCGGCTCAAGAACGCGGACATCGTTGTGGTCAATAAATGTGTCCTGGATGCGGTTTTGATTTCCCGGCTGAAAAAATTGCGCTGCATCGCCGTGGCCGCGACCGGGGTCAACAATGTGGACCTTGGAGCCGCGCGTAAAAAGGGGATTGCGGTCATGAATGTTTCGGGCTATTCCACGGAATCCGTGGTGCAGGCCACCTTTGCTTTCCTGCTGGCCCTGGCTTCGAACCTGGTGAAATATAATGAAGCGTCTCATTCAGGCGCATGGAGCCGCTCGCCTTTTTTCATGCTCAGTGATTATCCGCTGACTGAAATCCATGGCAAAACTCTGGGGATTGTCGGTTACGGAGCGATCGGAAAAAGGGTGGGGGATGTCGCGAAAATGTTTGGTATGAAAATCATGCCCGCCCGCATTCCGGGCCGGAAATATTCCGGCGGCGCCAAACACCTGCCGCTTCAACAGGTTGCGCAAAAAGCGGATTTCCTTTCTGTGCACGCGCCACTCTCGCCTTTAACTCGGAACTTGATTGATGCGCGGATTCTCCGTAAGATGAAGAAATCAGCATGCGTCATTAACATGGCCCGGGGCGGGATTGTGGATGAAAAGGCCCTGGCGCAAGCCCTCAAGGCCGGCCGGATCGCGGGCGCGGCTTCGGATGTTTTAACGCAGGAACCTCCGCCAAAAAACCATGTTCTGCTGGGCGCGCCCAACATGCTTTTAACGCCGCATGTGGCCTGGGCTTCTTTGGAATCCAGGACGCGGCTGGCCAGCGAAATTTATAAAAATCTAGAAGCCTTTCTTAAAGGCAGGAAGAGAAACCGGGTGATATGATGGACCCCGAAGAAATCCACCAGATATTAAGTGAAAAAATGCCGGGCTCTGAAATTACCATTTCGGAGTACAAGCCGGACCATTTCCAGATCATGGTCATGTGGGCCGGTTTCGCGGGCAAGGTATTGATCGACCAGCACAAGATGGTCAACCAGGCCCTCGCACCGCAGCTTGAATCAGGCCGGCTGCATGCTGTTAAAATTAAAACTTACGCTTCACCGCAATCATAAAGCCCTGCTTTTCATAGGAGAAATAAAATGAGCGATGTCATCAACCGCATTGAAAACGAAATCAAAAACAATAAAGTTGTGATTTTCATGAAGGGCACGCCTGAGGCGCCGCAATGTGGTTTTTCCGCGGCCTCTGTCGCTGTGCTCAAAACTTTCCCTTATCCCTTCAAGGCCGTGAACATCCTGGCTGACCCGGAAATCCGTTCCACGCTGCCGCAGTATTCCGAGTGGCCGACCTTCCCGCAGATTTTTGTGGGAGGAAAGCTGATCGGTGGCTGCGATATTCTTCACGAGCTGCGCGATTCAGGCGAGTTGGCCGGGATCCTGAAAGCCGCTTTTCCCGCTTAAAACCCTTCGCTTACAGGTTTTTTAAGAAACTGAAGCGAGGTCCCCGCGTATAGACGCGGGGAGTCTTATAATCTGAACTTTTCCCTTTTTTTGCCGTAAATAATACACGGCGGTTTGCGTTTTCCCCGCCGGGACACTATCTTTTAATCAGGGGAAAGTTTATGGACGCGAAAACCTACATTACCGGACTTCTCGGCAAAGTTCTTGAAATGAAAGGCCTCGACCTTTTTTTGAAGGTCGGCACGCCTCCGCGCACCCGCATAGCGGGCTCCCTGGTAATTCCTGTCAATAATGATCCTTTTACGGACGAGGCCGCCAAGGCCCTGGCCGCAACCTTCCTTAATGATTACCAGAAAAAACTCCTGGAGCAGAACCGCAGTGTGGACTTTGCTTTTTCCGTACTCAGCGGCAACCAGCGTTTTCGCGGCAATGTGTTTTACCAGCAGGGAAACCTGTCCTATGTTGTGCGTACTCTGTGGAAGAAAATTCCTTCATTTGAAGAACTGCGCATTCCGCCGGTCTTGAAAAAATGCGCGCTTGAAAAATCGGGCCTGATTTTTATCTGCGGCACTGTGGCATCCGGGAAAACCACGACCATTACCACCATGCTTGACATGATGAACAATACGGCGGAACGCCATATTGTG
>CAZIQJ010000286.1:0-2438 GCA_964541285.1 uncultured bacterium
CTTTCTGAAGTTCACGGCCATGGGTGTGCTTTTCTTTTTCACTTCTTCCCAGATTGGCTGGAGCGCGGCGGAGTACCAGGCCTCCAATACCGGCGCCTATGTCGCGGTCAAGGACGCGGATGAAGCCGTGGAAAAAGCCGCTGAAGCTCCTTCCGCGGATGAAACCCTCCGTACCACCCAGGACTTTCTTCAGGACAGCCTGAGCCTGACTTCCGCCGCGGATGAGGAGAAGAAGGAGGAGCAGGCTGTTTCTTCCAAAACCGTCAAGCCTGAAACCCCGGTTTATGAGCGTGAGCGCCAGTCTTTCGAAGATGCTGTTCAGCTGATGCGCCAGGAATTCGCAGCCGCTGTGATTCTCAAAGACATCAAAGCTGAAGACCTGAAAAAACTCGCCGCGCTCGATTTTGAAACCGCGGTCATTGTGCTGGATGGGGAAATCGTGCTTTTCAGTACAGGCAGCGCGGATGAGATCGGCGTTCTTCCTGCCGCGCATGAACTTCTGGAAAAGGCCGCTTTTATTTCCCATGTGCACCCCGGCGTATCAGCGCATCAGGGACCTTCGGATCTGGACATTGAGCATGCTTCCGGCCGCGATGAGTATGTCATTACGGCTGAAGGGGTTTATGGTTTTAATCGTGAAGGCGCGCTGAATGGCGGCCGGGCTTATTCTTTTGACTGGTATCTTCAGCGGCTGAAAGGGGAGGTCGCGGCCGCTGACCGCGATCAGGTTGAGGCCCGCGCGTCGCTGAATGAATTCATCCGCCAGATGGATCTTTACAATGAATCCGCGGACCGTGAAGTTTTCCGCGCCAGCGGGGACATTACGATTGAGGCCGAGGGCATGCAGTCAAAAAACGGATGGACTTCTTTTCAGCCCGGCTACGCGTTTATGTGGGGCGGCGATGAAATCAGCGCTGTCCGCACCACGGACCCCGGGATTTACCAGATTGAGGTCGTGGCTTTCGGTGTTTCCGGCAACGGCGCGCTTCCCATGATGCAGGTCAAGTCCGGCAAGGCACAGGTCGCGGACGCGGTCACGGTCCAGAACAACGGCTGGAATTTTCACAGCTATTTTTTCAATGACGTGGAGTTTGAGGCCGGCTCGCAGAAAGTCGCGGTCAGCTTCATTAATGACTCCGGTCCGCGCGACCTTTATATCGATAAAATCATTCTTCACAAAGTCGCGGACCTGCCCGCCACACCGAGGATCACGCTTGAGGCTGAATCCATTCAGGTCCAGGGCAGCACCTGGACGGACACGCAAAACGGCTACGTCAGCCTGTGGGGCAATGGCGAGGTTTACCAGAACCAGAATTTTACCGAGACCGGCCTTTATGACATTGAAGTTTTTGCCAGCGGACAGATGGGGGAAAACATTCTTCCCCAGATGACGCTCAAGACCGATACGCTTCAGATTGGCGACCCGGTTGAAGTTACCAATAACAACTGGAGCTACAAAAGTTTTGTTTACAAGAACGTGGACATTGAGGCAGGCGTGCACAGGATCGCGGCCGCTTACATCAATGACGGCGGCTCCAATAACCGGGGCATGTCCATTGACAAGATTGTCATCAAGAAAGTCGGAGAGCGGCCCGCGCTTCCCCGTGTGAATGTGGAAGCCGAAAGCATGCAGTCCCGGAATGGATGGACCTGGAATGGAGGTTCTTATGTGCTGGTCTGGGGCGGGGATGAACTCAGCTCGATCCAGAATCTGGCGGAATCCGGTTTGTATGAAGTGGAAGTCCGGGCTTTCGGCGTGGAAGGAAATGGCGCGCTTCCCATGATGCAGGTTGCCGCGGACAGCCGGCAGCTTGGCGATGTGGTCACGGTTTCCAACAACCAGTGGAATTACAAGAGCTACACCTTTAAGGACCTCAAGCTTGAGGCGGGGCAGCATAAATTTTCCGTGGCTTTTATCAATGACTCCGGCCCGCGTGATCTTTATGTGGACAAGATTATTGTCAGAAAAATCGGGGAGCTTCCGGCTCTTCCCAGAGTCACGATAGAAGCGGAGTCCATGCAGGCCTCCCAGAACCATACCTGGATGGGGAACGGCTCCGCGCTGCTCTGGAGCAACGACGAAATCAGCTCGCTGCAGGACCTCGTCCAGTCCGGTGTTTATGAAATTGAAGTTGTGGCCCTGGGCCAGGAAGACGGCGCGCTCAAACCTGAAATGCAGGTCAAGGTGGACGGCCGGGAAGTGGCCAAGCCCGTAAAGGTTTCAAACAATAACTGGGCATACAAAAGCTATGTTTTTGAAAACATCGAAATTGAAAGCGGACTTAGAAAAATCTCCGCGGGCTTCACCAATGACCAGGGCAATCTGGACCTTTATATCGACAAGATCATTCTTCGGAAAACCGGCGAGCTTCCCGCCGGACCGCGCGTCAAGCTTGAAGCGGAGTCCATGCTGCATACAACCGGGGGCGTGACCTCGA
>CAZIQJ010000287.1:0-2425 GCA_964541285.1 uncultured bacterium
CAACAAAGGCCGGGAAAAACTCCAGAAAAAGGAAAGCGCGGCGCTTATTCTGAAGAAGAACGGAAAAGTCCTTCTGGAAAAACAGCCTTCTTCCGCGCACTGGGGCGGGCTGTGGATGTTTCCTCACGGAACGGACCGGAAATCCATCCTGAAAAAATTCGGACTTCAAAACGCGCAGCACCGCCTGACCCTTTACCACGGCTTCACCAAATACAAGGTACGGCTGGATGTTTACGAGTCGGAACTGGACAAGAACCCTGCCGCGGAAGGCGATTTCAAATGGACGCGTATCAGCGACCTTGAACAGGTGGCTTTTCCCTCCCCTCACCGGAAAATTTCGGAAAGCCTTACACCATGAATCCTCAGAACGGCTACCGCGCCCTTCGCGAAACAGCGGGATTAATCGATGTTTCCACGCGGGGAAAAATCGAAGTCTCGGGCGCGGACCGCGCGGAATTTCTTCATAATATCCTGACGCAGGAGATCAAAAGCCTTCAGCCCGGCCAGAGCACTTACGCGGCCCTGCTGACCGCGCAGGCCAAAATCCTGGCGGACATGAATGTTTTTATTTTTGAAGACCGCATCCTTCTCGGAACTGAACCTGGGGTTGAAAAAAAACTGCTTCCCGCGCTTGAACATTTCATCATTACTGAGGACGTTGTTTTAAAAGATGTGACCGCTGAAAGCGGGCATCTGGCGGTGGAGGGTCCGCACGCGGAGTCATTTGTTTCCGGGCTTCCCGGAGCTTTTGTGGTAGACCGCGGGTTTACGGGCCGCAAGGCTTTTGGCTTTCCTGTTCTCAAAAACCAGCTGGAAAATTTAAAACGCGAAATCCTGGGCCGCGGCGCGGCAGAGACGGGAGCGCAGGAGCTTGAAGCTGCGCGCGTTGAATGGGGCTGGCTGCGTTACGGTATCGACATGGATGAAAACACGCCCTTGCCTGAAACAGGGCTGGACGATGTCTGTGTCAGCGAAACCAAGGGCTGTTATCCTGGCCAGGAAGTGGTGGCGCGTACAAAGACCTACAAGGGCCTGCTCAGAAAAATGGTCAGGGTTCTTGTTGCCGGAAAAGAAATTCCGAAAAGCGGGGACAAAATTTTACGGGACGGGAAAGAAATCGGGAGGGTCACAAGTGCCTGCCTTCTTCCTTCGGGAAAGGCCGCTGGGCTTGGCTATGTGGCGAAAGGTTTTTTTGAAAATCCGGGAGAAGTGATACTGGCTTGCGGAGAGAAAAAAATCGGAGCTAAAACCTCACCGCTCTTGTAAAAACCGCGGCTAAATCTGGGGATTCCAGGGCGTGTATTCAGGAACTATTTTTTTCAAAGTCTGAATGACCATGTCTCTGGAGCCGCCGCCTTCCACAAGCTGCAGGAGCTCTTCAACGGCCTTTGAAATTTCGACGGAAGAATTTCTGGAAGGCTTCCATATCCTGATTTTCTGGTGAGTCGTCGGAATAGATGTTTCTCCTCCAAGCTCCAGCTCTTCCTCGAGTTTTTCGCCCGGCCTCAGGCCCGTAAATTTAATCGGCATTCTCTCAAACGGAATGCCCATCAGCCGGATCAGGTCCTGCGCCAGTTCCGCGATTTTCACGGGCTGCCCCATGTCGAGCACAAAAATCTCGGAGTCCGTGCCAAGGATCGTGGCCTGAAGAATCAAAAATACGGCTTCGGAAACATCCATAAAATAGCGTTTCACTTCCGGGTCGGTCACAGTCACCGGGCCGCCCTGCTCAATCTGCCTGCGGAAAAGCGGCACTACGCTGCCTTTGCTGTTGAACACATTTCCAAAGCGTACCGCAAAAAACCGGGTGGAATCGCTTTTAAGGGACTGTGTGTAAAGTTCACAGACGCGCTTGGTCGCGCCCATAATACTGGTGGGCCGTATGGCCTTGTCGGTTGAAATCAGCACAAAGCGCTCGGCCTTGTACTCCGCAGCCAGATCGGCCACGGTTTTTGTGCCGAGAATGTTGTTTTTAATGGCTTCCGCGTAGTGGATTTCCATGAGCGGAACATGTTTGTAGGCCGCGGCATGGTAAATGACTTCGGGTCTGTGGCGGTCAAAAATCTTTTTCATTTCCGCGTGATTGGCCACATTCCGCAGGTAGCTGATAATCTGGGATCCTGTCGACTTGGCCGTGATTTCCATTTCAATGTCATAAAGACTGCTTTCAGCGTTGTCGACTAAAATCAGCTCTTCAGGATGGTTCTGTAAAATAATTTTACAAAGCTCGGAACCAATGGAGCCGCCCCCTCCGGTCACCAGGACTTTCTTTCCGCGTACAAATTCCTGAATACCTTTAAGGTCGGCCCGCACAAGCTCGCGGCCCAAAAGGTCGGACACATCGATGGGACGAAGCCTGAGGGGCAGCGCCTGCGGCGACAACAGGGATGAAACCGTGGGTACCACGCGGCAAGCCAGGTTCAGA
>CAZIQJ010000288.1:0-1141 GCA_964541285.1 uncultured bacterium
CGGCGGCGGGGCCAAGGGCGGCTTCGCCTACGGGGCCAGCGACAAGCACGGGGCCTACCCCAGCCGCAACCCTGTCTCGGCCAGCGACATCGTCGCGACCATCTACCACGCTCTCGGCCTGCCCGCTGAGCTGGAGCTGCGCAACGTCAAGGTCCTGAACCTGAAAAACTTCAAGGAACCTGTTCTGGCGTTTCTGCCCGTGATTTATGTCCGGATCCGGCCGCTTGATTTGCTGCGGGGCCGCACGCACATTGAGAGTCTTCGCATTCATATTCAAAAAATCAATGTGGAGCATAACGCAGCCGGGCAAGTCAACCTGAACGAACTCAGAAAAGTTCTCGCCCTGCGCCAGGCCGCGAAAAAGTCCGCGCCCAGTTCCTTTTCACAGCAGGCATCATCGCGCCCCGCGCCTTCGCCCGCTCGCCGCCAGCCCGCGCAGAATCTGCTCATTGACCGCGGGGAGTTCAGTCTGGAAAAGGTCATCTACCTGGATACAGCGAAGAAGCCTGTCTATAAAAAGGAATACGTTCTGAATATCCGGGATGAAGTTCTCCACGATCTGACAGACCCGGTCTATGTGACGGAGCAGATCATCATGTCGGTTTTGCGGCATATTGGCCTTGGCCTCATGAGCATGCAGTGGGACCAGGCTGCGGCGCAGGCCGGGCAGCAGGCTTCGGTCTGGATGGAGCAGGCCAGGGAATCCCTCTCGGGAATGTTCCGCGGGAAGTAAAACCCACGCTCTTATTTTACCCTCTTTAAAAAGACGATTTTCTCCGGTTTTGGGAAGTATGTAAAAAAAAACGGCTCCGGATTTGCACATCACAGGAACACCGGGCATACTTTCTGTAACATCGCAAAGCAATCTGAATCAGAAACAAACCGGAGTCGCAGGAAATGGAAATTGATAAGGGTTTGCTGGAGTCCCGCATCCTCATCATCGATGACGATGTCACCATCGGAATGACCCTCGAAGAAGTCCTCAAGGAACATGATTACAGCATGGTGCGCTATATTTCCGATCCGCGCCAGGCTGAAACCGTTTACCGTCAGTTTCATCCGGACCTGGTCATGCTGGACATCAAGATGCCGCACATGGACGGCTTTGAAGTCATGCAGGTCCTGCGCGGAGTGGACAAGG
>CAZIQJ010000288.1:1151-2410 GCA_964541285.1 uncultured bacterium
ATATGCTTTCGCGCGCTGAGTTCCGGAGCCACGGACTTTTTAAACAAGCCCTACAAGGTCTCTGAAGTCCTGGCGCGCATCCAGAATCTTTTGAAGGTCCGCAAGCTTCACAGCGACCTTGAAAACAAGGCGGTTTTTCTTGAAGACAAGGTGGAAGACCGCACGGCCCAGCTTCGCAAGGCAGTGACGGATCTGGAACAGCTTCACGGTCAGGTCAAGCAGGCCTACATTGAAACCATTTACCGCCTGACGCGCGCTACCGAGTACAAGGACGAAGAAACCGCTTTTCACGTCAAACGCCTTTCTCTTTATTCTGTGGCCCTGGCAAAGGCCCTGGGTCTGGGCGAGGCCACACAGGAAATGCTTCTTTACGCCAGCCCCATGCATGACATCGGGAAAATCGGGATTCCCGACAACATTCTTTTCAAGCGCTCGTCGCTGGATGAGGCTGAATGGAAAGTCATGAAAAGCCATCCCATCATTGGATACGAGATTTTAAAAGAATCCCAGGCGCCGATTCTCAAGATGGGCGCGCTGATTGCCCTGAACCACCATGAAAGATGGGACGGTTCCGGCTATCCTCACGGAAAAAAAGGCGAAGAGATTCCGATTGAGGCCAGGATCGTCGCTCTGGTCGACGTCTACGACGCGCTCAGGAGCCGCCGCCATTACAAGGAACCCTTTACTCACGAAAAAACCTGCCAGATCATTCTCGATGGCGACGGCCGCGTGAAGCCGGAGCATTTTGACCCCAAACTCCTGGAGACTTTCCGCAGGATCCACACGGAGTTTGAAAAAATCTTCGAGGATAACAAGGACTGACATGCTCCGGTGGTTATGGCCGCCCATCGATGATGTCAGCGATTCCATCAAGGTTGCCCGAAGCGGCAGCGTCGCGGCTTTTTTCTGCGCCATTGTCACCGGCGTTCTGACCTGGTTCAGTACCAAAGGTCATTCCATTATTGAAGGGCTCAACGCCCTGGCCTATATTGACGCCGCCATTTTCCTGATCGTGGGTTTCGGGATCCTTAAAATGTCCCGCATCGCGGCGCTGGCAGGCCTGGGGATTTATGTCTGGGGAAAATATGACCTCTGGCAGACCATGGGCCCTTCCGCTTTCCGCGCGCCTTACCTGATTATTCTTTTCACGATTTATTTCATCAATGCCGTGCGGGGAACCTTTGCCTATCACTCCATGAAAGAGAAGGGGAAGAGCCTGCGCGAATATGAAATCGCGATCAAGGAAGCGCACGAGGCCG
>CAZIQJ010000289.1:0-2395 GCA_964541285.1 uncultured bacterium
CGCGCTTTCAAAGGATTTGGTCTTGATATGGTCAGAAAGACGGCGAAGGCCTTCGGCTTCCTCTTCGATATTTTTCAGGGCCTGATCCGCGGCGGTAAGTTCAGAACCGATACGCTCTTTTTCACCAAGAAGATCCATGACTTCCTGTTCTTTCTGGCTGATTTCACGCGTCGTGGTTTCAATCTGGCTCTGGAGCTGGCGCGTTTCTTCGTCGATCTGACCGATCCGGGAAGCCATCTCCAGCTTTTTTTCCTGGTTAAAGCGCAGCTGCTGGGTGTTCTGGTCCATTTTGGACTGCAGCGCGTAGCGCGCGGCTTCGGCCTGTGAATATTTAAGCTGGGTTTCTTTCAGGATGTCGGAAAGGCGCGCCTGTTCGGTGCGGAGTTCCGCGATTTGCTGTTCTAGAGAAGCGATCTCAGCCAGGACCCTTCCAGATTCTTCTTCAAGAGCGGATTTTTTTTCAGACAGCGCCTTGATTTCGATAAAAGCCTTTTTGATTTCAAGGCTTTTGAGGCGTTCAAGTTCTTCGCGGTATTTCGCGGCGCGTTTGGCCTGACGTTCCGCGTACTGAATGTTTTTATGAACTTCCTGGATGATATCGTTGAGGCGCAGGCGGTTTTCTTCAGTGCGCTCCAGCTTGCGGATCGCTTCCTCTTTTTTGACTTTATATTTAGAAATGCCCGCGGCTTCTTCAATAAGAAAACGGCGTTCATCTGCGTCCGCGTTCAGAATGTAGTCGATGCGCCCCTGCTCAATCATGGAGTAGGAGCTGGAGCCGATGCCGGTGTCCAGAATCAGGTCCTGAATATCTTTCAGGCGGCAGACGGTTTTGTTGATCAGGTATTCACTCTCGCCGGAGCGGTAAAGGCGGCGTGTGATGGTGACTTCGTTGTAATCAATGGGAAGACCGCGGTCCGAGTTGTCGATGGTCAGGGAAACTTCGGCCATGGCCGTAGGCTTGCGGAAGTCTGTACCATTGAAGATAACGTCTTCCATCTTGGAGCCGCGCAGCATCTTGGCGCTTCTTTCGCCCAGGACCCAGCGCATGGAGTCCGAAATATTGCTTTTGCCGCAGCCGTTGGGGCCGACAATGCAGGTCACGCCTTCATCAAAAATGACCTCTGTTTTATCAGCGAAAGATTTAAAGCCGAGGAGTTCGAGTTTTTTAAGACGCATAAATCAGCGTGAAACTCCCCATTGGGCTGCGTTTTTTTGAGAGAAAATTCCGGAGGGATTTCTAGCGGGTCTTTTTCCGGGTGTTTGATCCGCGTTCTGAAGCATGACGGATTCTATAAGAAAACAGACGGGCTTTCAATGGTTTTAAAGGGAGAAATTCAAAAAAACAGGCGGGAAAGGCGGAACAGCTAGTCTTTGAATTTTCTAAAAACGATACAGGCGTTATGGCCGCCAAAACCGAGAGAATTTGAGAACGTGACTTCGACTTTGTGGGCCTGGGCCTGATTGGGGGTGTAATCCAGGTCGCAATCCGGGTCAGGAGTCTTGTAATTGATCGTCGGAGGCACAATCTGGTCACGGATGGCCAGAACGCAGGCAATAGCTTCTACCCCGCCGGCAGCGCCCAGAAGGTGGCCTGTCATGGATTTGGTGGAGCTGATCTTGATTTTGCGCGCAATATCTTCTCCCAGGGCCTTTTTAATAGCCAGCGTCTCAACTTTGTCGTTGAGCGGAGTTGATGTTCCGTGCGCGTTGATGTAGTCCACGTCTTCAGGCTTGACGCCCGCGTCGTTGAGGGCATTGGTCATGCAGCGCGCAGCACCAGCGCCTGTGGGGTCCGGGGCTGTGATATGGCTGGCGTCTGAGGTCATGCCGTAGCCGACCATTTCCGCGTAAATCCGGGCATTGCGCTTGCGGGCATGTTCCAGAGATTCAAGAACCATGACTCCGCAGCCTTCCCCCATGACAAAACCGTTGCGGGTGCGGTCAAAGGGACGGGAGGCTGCTTCAGGAGCTTCATTATGCGTGCTGAGAGCTTTCATGGCGTCAAAGCCGCCAAAACCAAGGGGGGTGATGCAGGATTCTGTACCGCCGGCGAACATGACGTCCGCTTCCCCGCGTTGAATAAGCTTGAAGGCGTCGCCGATGGCGTTTGCGCCAGTGGCGCAGGCCGTAGCCACGCAATTGCTGGGACCTTTAAGTCCAAGAGAAATCGCGATCTGGCCGGGAGCCATGTTGACGATCAACATGGGAATTAAAAAGGGAGAAACGCGGCTGGCGCCTTTTTCCAGAAGGACTTTATGCTGTTCTTCAATGACGCGCAGTCCGCCAATGCCGGAACCCACAAGCACGCCGACCCGGTGAGGGTCTTCGGCCTTGATGTCCAGTCCCGCGTCTTTCATGGCCATGGTGGAGCAAGCCACGGCAAACTGCACGAAAC
>CAZIQJ010000290.1:0-2391 GCA_964541285.1 uncultured bacterium
GGCGGCGGCTTTTTGAATCAGAGGGATCAATTCTTCGGCAATCTGCGCGGGTTTCAGCCGGGCCAGCCGCGCCAGTTTAAAGGCAACACTCACAGCAAAGTCGCCGTGGGCCGGATCTTTTGAAGCGACCACTTCATATTCAAATGGCTCGGGAAGGGAAAATGCCTTGAGGGACGCGTATTCCTTGGAAGCCTTGTCCACCAAAAGCTTCAGGGACTCTTTCATAGCCGGGGAGCTTCTCCCCACAACCGTTCAAGGCCGTAGAATTCGCGGATTTCCTTGTAGAAGATATGGACGATCAGAGAACCGTAATCAAGCAGGACCCACTGGCCGCTGTCAATTCCCTCGCGGTTCCAGAGCTTTACGCCTTCGGCGTCCATGGAGTTCATGATGCCCTGTGCAATGGCGCGGACATGCCGGTCCGAGTTTCCATGAGCAATCAGGAAATAGTGGGCCAGGCTGGTCAGCTTGCCCACGTCCAGGAGCATGATTTCTTCCGCCTGTTTGTCTTCCGCGGCCGTACGGGCCAGCAGAGCCATCTTTTTTGCTTGCAACTTTAGATCCCGCCTTAAGTTAAAGGTTCAAAATTTTGGGTATTATAGCACCCAAGCCTCATCGTGGCACTTGGATTTTAGGAGGGACTCTGTTCGAGGGCCAGGAGCCGCTTCTTCCAGCCAAGGCCCTTGGCATAACCGCCCAGGCCGCCGCCGGACCGCAGGACCCGGTGACAGGGCAGCAAAACAGGAATGCGGTTCTTGTTCATGACATTGCCCACCGCGCGGCTGGAACGCGGGCTTCCGCTCAGCTTTGCAAGCTCCTGGTATGTCGTGACTTTTCCCCACTCGACTCCGGCAAGATTGCGCAGGACTTTCTGCTGATAAGGAGAAAAATCCGTCAGATCGAATTTAAGTTTTCGAAAAGAAACTTTTTGTCCTGAGAGATATTTTTTGAGTAACTCGGACGACTCTCTCAAAACTTTCCTCTGAGCGGGCGTTGCGGCAGGAACCGCGGACGCCTTGCGCACAGGAAAATCAACGGCGGTCAGGCCTTTAGCCGAAGCTTCGAGGCGGAAACATCCCTGCGGAGTTTCAAGAAATTGAACAGCGAGTCTTTCCGTCTTCATAACTTGTGGGCCTCCTGAATGGCTGGAATTAAAATTTTCCCTGCCGCGATATTGACCGCGCGGGCAAGAGGAGATGCGTTTTCCAGAGATGAGAGACCTTTGGATAGAATTTCCAGGGTATACGGCAGCGATGCTGCCGCCAGGGCACGCGAGGCGCCCGGGCCGCAAAGTGACGGCATATTAGCAACACAGAACCGCAAGTTTCCGCAGGAATCCGTAAAAACCGGACTTTCATATGAAGTCGCGCGTGTTTCAGGAAAGTTCCCGCCCTGATCCACGGAAATATCCACGATCACTTTCTTTTTCGCCCGGCTGGCCTCACGCATTTTCTCCAGGCTGATGACCTGAAAGGCGCGCTGCCCCCGGGCATGAACGCTTCCGACCCAGACATCCGACTCCGTCAAAACCTTGTCGATTATGTCCTCTGGGCCAAAAACCGAAGGCGTCAGCGCTTTGAGAGCCTTCCTTCTGTCTTCATTTTTTTCAATGACCGCGACTTCCCCTTTCAAGCGCAGGGCGGTCTCCATGGCGTTCTGACCCGCGACCCCGCCGCCCCAGACAACGACCCTCCCCGCTGGCGGAAGACCGGCGAAATCCGGATACCGGGCCGCAATGTCCTGAAAAGCCGCCGTCAGGCCCTTGGCAGAGGGATTCTTTAAAAGGTAAGCTGCATAAGCCACGGCAAGAGAACCCGCGATTTCACTCATAGGCGCAAGCAAAGGCAGGCGGCCATTCACCTCAAGAGTTTCATAAGCCACGGCCGCGGCGCCGGAGGCCATCAGCACCTTGACCAGCGCGCAGTTCTCAGGCGACGCCAGATGAAGATAGGAAAAGAGAATATGCTCCCTGCGGATCAGAGGGTACTCCGCAGCCAAAGGCTCTTTGACTTTCTGAATGACCGTGGCCTGGGCGTATACTTCCTGCAGACTTGAAACAATATCAGCTCCGGCCTTGCGGTAGTCGTCATCACTAAAACCAGAACCCAGCCCTGCCCCGGCCTGGACCACCACAGGAAAACCCTTGGCCGTAATCTCCCGGACACCGTCCGGGGTCATACCCACACGGTGCTCAAGTGCCTTGATTTCCTTTGGAATCCCGAGTTTCTGCATGTGTTACACCCTGAAACGGTTGGTAATGGGCATCCTGCGTCCGAACCACGCCTTTTCCGTAACCCGCAGGATAGGCGGGGTCTGGCGGCGCTTGCATTCATTCTAGTCCACGCGCCGCAGAACGTCACTTACCAGAGACTGCGTGACTTTCCGCCTTTT
>CAZIQJ010000291.1:0-2386 GCA_964541285.1 uncultured bacterium
GTTTTAAATTTTTCCAACCAGGTCATAGGCTTCCGCGGAGGTAATGGTGACATCGCAAAAATCACCGGGTTTCAGGCTTGCTGTGCTTTTTACAAAAACGCTGGCATCCACGTCCGGCGCGTCCTGATAAGAACGCCCCCGCCAGAACCCCGGGCGCTCCTGCGCCTTTTCTTCCACGAGAACGCGCAGTTTTTTACCCAGCATCTTCATATTGTTTTCCTGGGAAATTTTCTGCTGAAGAAGCATGGCCCGTTCAAGCCGCTGCTTCTTGGTCTTTTCAGGGACCTGATTTTTCATGGCGGCCGAGGGCGTGCCTTCTTCGCGGGAATAAGTAAAAACTCCCGCGCGCTCAAAGCGGACCTGCTCCATGAAAGCCAGCAATTCCTCAAAATCCTTTTCTGTTTCTCCGGGGAATCCCACGATAAAAGTCGTGCGAATGGCGAGCCCCGGCACGGTTTCGCGGAACTTCTTGATCAAATCAAGAGTCCTGCGCTGGGTAATTCCCCGTTTCATGGCCAGCAGCATGGCGTCGCTGGCATGCTGCAGCGGCATGTCCAGATAATGGCAGACTTTCTCGCTGTCACGCATGGCGCGCATCAGATCGTCCGTGACGCAGGATGGATAAGCGTACAAGAGGCGTATCCATTCAATACCGTCTACCTTGTTGAGCTCGCGCAAAAGTTCAGGAAGAAGAAAATCCCCTGTCAGGTCCCGGCCAAAATAAGTTGTGTCCTGTCCGGTCAGAATAATTTCCCGGGCTCCGGCCTTGACAAGGGAACGGGCTTCGGCAACTACGTCGGAAATAGTACGGGAGCGGTGCTTGCCGCGAAAGCTCGGAATCGTGCAGAACGTGCAGATGTGGTCGCAGCCTTCAGAGATTTTAAGAAAACGGTAATGCAGCGGAGTCAGGGCAACACGGCGCTCCTCGGAAGTCGCTAAATAACCTGCTTCTCCGACAATCGCGGAAACCTTTTTGCCGCGCGTCACGCTTTCCATGACCTCGGGAATTCTGGCGTATTCTCCGGAGCCAATGAAAGCGTCTACATCCTTGAGCTGAGTCTGAAGGTCTTCGGGAAAACGCTGGACCATGCACCCCATGACAATGACCGCGTCAATTTTGCCGGACTTCTTCAAAGCCAGAAGCTCCAGCATCCGGTCAATGGATTCCTTTTGGGCATCCTGGATAAACGTGCACGTATTGAGCAGAACCACATCACATTCGTCGGCAGAGCCCACAATGATGTAGCGGGAAGGATCCAGCTTGCCCAGAATATGTTCACTGTCCACCAGGGTTTTGGAGCAGCCCAGGGACATCATGCCAATACGGGTTTTGCCAGAGCCGGAAACACCCGCCTGACGCGTAGTTTTAGTTTGGGCCATATGCGAAGACATAGGCGGGTATCTTACCTCATAAGTGCAGGGCCAGCAAGGTTTTGGGCGGAAGGACTAGCGGGCAGCGGCTTTTTCGCGAATACCGCTGCTGCGGTTGATCAGCAGCTGCAAAATAACCGCGAAAAACTGGACACACAGAATCAGCAGGTAAAAATAGTCGGAAACCGCGTAAAAACCGTAGATCGTGTCAAAAGACCCGCCCACAGCGTTCAGGATAAAGAAGCGGAAAATATTGCAGATTCCATGAAGAAACGCGACAGCAGCCACGCTTCCTGTTCTGAGAAAATAAAGGGCCAGAAAAGCCTCAAAAAGGTTCTCCCCGATATAAAACCTGAAAATCCCCATCCCCTTCATGCCCACGGCCGTGTTCCACAAAAGCGGAAGGATCACCAGATTGATGGCAGCAAGATGCAGAAAAAAAGCCGTGCGGAGGGAAAAACGGGTCATGAGCCAGCGGAGCAGAAAACCTCTGAAAAAAATTTCCCACCCCGCCATGGCAGCAAGCATTCCCGCCGACAAAAGAGGCAGAAGCGGAGCTGAGGTCAGAGGCTGAGAAAAATTCTCAAGAGCGAAGACAGGGCCGAGAATATGGTATGAAAAAAGCAGAATCGCTGCGGGGGCTGCGAAAAGAAAGCCTTCACGGGTCCCTGACTTGTCCGTATCCCTTAACCAGAACAAACGTTCGCGCATGGATGAATTATCGGCAGGCTGAAATAAACCATTAGCGGACAGCGCAAGTTCCTTTCAAGTCCCGGGTGTGGACCTTCGGAGGAACTCTCAAATACAGTTGAGGGGATAAAAAAATGGCGCTCGGGACGGGACTTGGCTCCCTTCGCCGGACTTCGTCTCGCTCCGGGTAGCCCCCCGCTTGCACAAACGTAACGTAAGTTACGTTTGAAACCGCAAGCTCCTTTCAAGTCCCGGGTGTGGACCTTCGGAGGAACTCTCAAATACAGTTGAGGGGATAAAAAAATGGCGCTCGGGACGGGACTTG
>CAZIQJ010000292.1:0-2379 GCA_964541285.1 uncultured bacterium
AAAAATGACTGGTATGGGTTTGTGCGAGTCAGCAAGGCTTTCACAGATTCCGTACGCGCATGACCACGGGCTTCCGGCGGAAAAAGTGTTTCCCCAAGGCAAACTGGACGTTGATCTTCAGCAAGTGGATTTGCGCGAGACGAACAGCTGGCGCTTACGTCTGGGAGATATTCCCACATCGGAGATGATCGAACTTCAGCTGGTCAACGCGATTGCGCCATTTGTCTTGTGCAACAAACTGTCTTCGATGATGAAGCGCCAGAATACTGGCATGAAACACATTGTGAACGTCTCGGCCATGGAAGGAAAGTTTCATCGTTATACGAAAACCGACCGACATCCCCATACCAATATGGCGAAAGCCGCTTTGAATATGTTGACGCATACGTCCGCCAGCGATTTGGCGAATTACGGGATTTTCATGAACGCTGTTGATACCGGCTGGGTGACGGATGAAGATCCGGCTGCTTTGTCCGCGCGCAAGCAAGAGGTGCATGATTTTCAACCGCCCTTGGATATTGTCGACGGCGCCGCGCGCGTCTGCGATCCGTTCTTTGACGGCATCCTGACTGGCAAGCATTGGTGTGGGAAATTCTTGAAGGACTACTTCCCGGTAGACTGGTAACCAAATGACCGAATCAAAAAAATCCAAACCTGATACAACCGCAGCCCTGGACATGGTGGGAACATTCACCGTCGTTGAAGCGGTTTCCGTTGTCGAAATCGGTGCGTTCATGAAGTGGGGGTTCAAGAAAGATTTATTTGTCCCTCTCAGCGAACAGCATCAGCCTGTTGAAGTGGGTGATTTGTATGTTGTCTATGTTTATCTTGATGAGCGAACGAATCGCATTGCCGCGTCGACAAAGCTGGATAAATACCTGGATAAGACTCCTGCGAAATTTGTGGAGAATGAACGCGTCCAGTTGATTGTGTGCGACCCGACAGACCTGGGTTACAAAGTGATCATCAATCATTCGCATTGGGGATTGCTATACCGGGAAGAAGTCTTCCAGGTCCTGCATTATGGGCAAAGTGTCGAAGGTTTTATCAAGAAGCTTCGTCACGACGGAAAAATTGACGCCGGCCTGCAGAAGGGCGGATACCAGGACATCAACCATTTGTCGGATAAGATCATGGAGCATCTCAAGACATCCCAGGCGTTTACGCTGTCGGACAAGATGGCGCCGTCCACAATTTACCAGTTGTTCGGCATGAGCAAAAAACAATTTAAGATGGCGGTTGGGCATCTTTATAAGAAGAAGCTGATTGTCATCGGCGATAACGGCATTAAACTCAGCAAGAATCATTGAGCGAAAGCGGGATAGTTTTTTGACTAAAGGAAAATCATTCAAGAGTACAGGATTGAGTAAAGAGATTACGGCGAACCTGGAGTCGTTGGGATATTTGAAAATGACGCCGATCCAGGAACAGGGATTGCCGTTTGTTCTGGGAAACCAGGATTTTATCGGACAGGCGAACACCGGCAGCGGCAAGACCGCGACGTTCGCGCTGGGAATTTTATCCAAACTGGATTTGGCCAACAGCCAGCCGCAAGCGCTGGTCTTGTGTCCGACGAGAGAGTTGGCGGAACAGGTTTGCGAAGAGATCCGCCGTCTGGCCAGGTTTACGACCAACATCAAGGTTCTGGTCCTTGCCGGCGGGACAGAAGAGCGTCACAAGATCAAATCCCTGAAGCAGGGCGCGCACATCATTGTCGGGACGCCCGGACGCCTCGCGCAATTATTGGAAAAGAAATCCTTGTCGCTGTCATCCTTAAAAGTCCTGGTTCTCGATGAAGCCGATCGCTTGCTTGAGATGGGATTTAACAAGGACATCAATACAATCGCGTCCCATGCTCCGCTCGACCGCCAGACGCTTTTGTTTTCCGCCACGCTTCCGCATGGCATCAAGGATCTGAGCGCCAGCCTGCAGGAAAATGCCGCGCAGGTGACGGTGGATTCTCAGCATGAAAATACGACGATCAAGCAGTTATTCTTCCGCGTTGAGGACGAAGCACACAAGTTCGACGCTCTTTTGCAGATATTGAGCCATTACAAACCCGAGTCATCGATCATCTTTTGCAACAGCCGTGCGGTTTGTGCCAAGGTCGCGCATATTCTTAAGAGGCAGAAGATTGACGCGTTGGAAATCCATGCGGAACTGGATCAACAGGACCGCACGCTGGTCCTGACCAAGTTTGCCAACAAGAGTTGCTGCGTTTTGGTGGCCACGGATTTGGCATCGCGCGGGTTGGATGTGAAAGATGTCCAGGCTGTCATTAATTATGATTTACCGTCGGACCATGAGTTATATGTCCACCGTATCGGACGCACGGGACGTATCGGGAAACAAGGTCTCGCGCTCAGTTTTTTTGTCGGC
>CAZIQJ010000293.1:0-2369 GCA_964541285.1 uncultured bacterium
ATGCGGACTTTTGCGCGTAAAAAAAACCTCGGCTGGCGCATTGATTATCATTTCGTGACGCAGGATCTGATGCCCGCGGTCAAAAACGCCACTATCCATATGGAAACCGAAGGTTCAGACCATTGCCCCATCGGGCTGGAACTGAAAGTTTAGGAGAAAATCATGGGTGAAATGTCGAGGCAGGTTTTTTTCAGCGTTCCTGTAGAAAAGGTCTGGAAGGTCTGGGCGGACATTGAGAAAACGCCGGAGTGGGTGGAAGGCGTGACAGAAAGCCGGATTACCAGCGCTATCCGCGAAGGCCGCGGCATGGAATGGCGCGAGAAATGCCTGATCGGCGGGCAGGCTGTGGACATGGAACATGAAGTCCGGGAATGGGAAACCGGCCGCAAGACCGTTTACCAGACCACGCTTCCCATGGGCGCGTCCATGCAGACGGCCGCGGAGTTCAAATCCTCAGGTTCCGGCACGGAAGTGAATATTGAAATTTCCTGGAGCCTGGGCATGATTGGAATGTTTATTTCCGAAGACAAGTTTCTGGAAATGATGGAAAAGGCATTTTCAAAAACTTCCGAGAAGTGGAAACAGCGGGCCGAGGCCTGAAGCTAGGCTGATTGTTCCAGAATGCCGCGGGCTGTGAAGATTTCGGTCAGCAGGGAAGAAATCCTGCCCGCGAACTCGGGCGTCACGTTTCCGGAAATTTTTTCTTCAAGCAGAAGCCGGGCCAGCAAAAGCGAGGCAGGGCTTTTGGGCAGGACCAGCAGTTTTTCGCTTTTATATTCCCCGTCAATAAGCGCCACGTCTTTTTTGATTTCCCCGCTTTGAAATTTTCTGGCGATTAAAGCCCCAAGATCATCGGCGGGCCCTGTTTTCACCCGGACTACGGCCGCTTTCATGCCCAGCAGCGCATCCAGGTATTCGTCGCTGTCGCGCATTTCTCCAACTGTGGTCAACTTATCCGGCGCCACCCAGTTTTTCCAATAAGTCAGCGCCGCCGGGTCTTTAAGCAGTTCAAGCAGGGTGGTGGTTCGCGCTGCCAGGACCATAGGCAGCCGGGACTGCTTCAGTTCTTCGAGCCATGCCTCGACCGTGTTTTTCTGCGTGGTTTCATCCAGAGCCATAAAACTTGCGGTTGTCACAGCGCCTTTTTTGCCGCCCGGAGCTCCGGGGGGTTCTTTAAAAGTTAAAACTGTCTGAACGGCCCGGCGCTGGTCATTAGTTTCTTTGAGCGTGCCGATTCCTGCAACAAAAGCCAGATCAAACAATCTGGTGAAAGGGCGGTTTGAAAGGTGGGACAGAGTCTGCCCGGGAGCCAGCGCCGCGCCGTCGCGCATGCGCTGAAAATAAAGTTTTTCATCGGGCGGTTCGTTCAGGTCGCCCAGGCTCGGCGTGATGATCATATAGGAAACGCCTGATTTTTCGAGGCGCGCAGTCAGGCCTTCGGTGTGAAACCCGCCGGCCACGACTCCGATATTTCCCGCAAGAAGCGGCAGCTGCTTTATCTGCTCAAAGAAAGCAGCGTCACGTTTTTGAGCCAGTTTGTAAAATCCCACGCCGTTCTCAAGCTCTTTGGAAAGATCCGCTTCCGCAGCTTCTTCGAGGACGGCCTCTTTCTGCACAGAGCTTTTTTTTATGTCCTCAGGAACGGCCTGCAGCAGGACGATTTTTTTGATCAGCCCGAGCCGCTCAGAGCGGCCATCAAGGGCTTTTTCATCTTCACTTTTAAAAAGTTTCTCTTTGACCCGGGTAAGGGTTGTTTCGATTTGTTCGAAAAAAGCATGGTGCGAAAGCGCGTCTCCTGATTTTAAAATCCCCCGGAATTTTAAAACTTCGGGATAATGGGACAGCTGGACTTCGGAGATTTGGCCGCTGCGGAGTATTTCTTCAAAACTCAGCCGGGGGTTCGCGTTTTGGGGGATCAGGCGCTTGATCTGCGATTTCAGCGTTTCGCGGTCCAGGTTCGCTTCTAAAGCCATGATTTCTTTAAAAAGCGTGATCTGTTCAAGGTCAGCCAGATCAACGCCGAGGGCCTCTGCGGTCTTGACCAGCGAAGGCATAAAAGATTCGACGTCATGCCCTTCCCTGAAAGCGGACAAACGTTTATCAAACTCCGAAAGCTCCGGATTGTAAGTTTGCTTTTTAAGCTCAGCCAGCGCCGTTTCAGCCGCTGAAATTTTTTTAAGCGAATTCTCGCGCGTATCCATCTGGGCCATGAAAAACCCGCGGTTTTTCAAATAGAGGTCTTTGTTCTCAACGCCGATAAGTTTCAGGGGCTTGTCATTAAAAAGCGCAGAATAAAACGGGCCTGTAATGTATTCCTCTTCAAGCAGCGCGCGCGCCAGCTGCTGCTTGGAGCGGGAATTGGGGACCTG
>CAZIQJ010000294.1:0-2351 GCA_964541285.1 uncultured bacterium
TGAACAGCGGTGATGGCCAGGATAAAAACCCACACTGCGGGCTGCGAAAGATAGGGGAGCGTCAGCACAATCATCATTAAAAGGTGCATCAAAACGTGGCCAGCATGCCCCAGCCAGCTTTTGAGCTTCAATTGATACAGCTCTTCAAACTGGAGGATGAAGTCAGCGACCATATGGGCCAGGACAAGCTTTAAAAAAAGAAACATAAGTCCAGAAATTCCTTAGGGTTAGGAAGAAAGTACCATCCTAATATAACGGTCAGAATGACTGAAAAAATTAGCCCTGATTTTACAGGAGAACGGCTGGACAAAAACCTGCCTCTGGTGTATATTGGAACTCTTTCGGGAACCGGGACATTTGAGTTGTCCTTACCTCAATGATATCAATAGGATGGAGCGATTATGAGCGGCGGAAAAGCTTTTACGGACGCGAATTTTGAATCAGAAGTTCTGAAGTCAAATCAGCCGGTTCTGGTGGATTTTTGGGCTGAATGGTGCGGTCCCTGCCGAATGCTCAGCCCTATCGTTGACCGCGTTGCCGCTGCTAACCAGTCCAAAGTTGTTGTGGGCAAGATGAACGTGGATGAAAACCCCGACACGCCCCAGAAATACGGAATCCAGGGTATCCCGACTCTTCTCCTTTTCAAGGGCGGCGAGATCGTGAGCCAGATGGTCGGATTCCAGTCGCAGGAAAATATTCAAAGAAACATTGATGAAGCCCTTGGTGCCTGAGAAGGAAGTCTTTCACGAGAAGCCTCTAACACCTCTGCAGGATGGAGTTGTGTACGGCCCGGTGCGTTCACGGCGTCTGGGCTACTCTCTGGGAATCAACCCTCTTCCATCGAGTTACAAGTTCTGCGATTTTGATTGTGTGTATTGTCAGTACGGATGGACACCTGAAAAGGGAACGGGCGAAAAACTCAAAAGAGCGCCCGATCTTTTGTCTGAAATCCGTTCAGTGTTTGAAAATTTCCGGAAGCAGGGAACCCGGGTGGATTGCATGACCATTGCGGGCAACGGAGAACCGACCCTGCATCCCGATTTCGCGCAGTTTGCCGAAGGGCTTGTGCGTTTGCGCGATGAGTTTTATCCCGGAGTCAAAATCGGAATTTTATCCGATTCCGGACAGGCTCACCGCCCTGAAGTCCGGCGCGGCCTTGAAATGCTCGACCAGCGTTACATGAAGCTCGACGCGGGCCGGCCTGAAACCGTGCAGGCCATTAACAAGCCCCGGGGCGGTTTTGATTTTGAGCGCATGGTCAACACGCTTGCCGGCATGGATGACATTGTCATTCAGAGCCTTTTTGTTCAGGGTTCAAGGGACAACACAGTCCCTGAAGAACTGGAAGCCTGGGCCGCGGCTGTTTCACGCATCAAGCCGCGCGAAGTTCAGGTTTACACGCTTGACCGGGGAACTCCCGAC
This sequence comes from uncultured bacterium, assembly GCA_964541285.1. Lineage (GTDB taxonomy): Bacteria > Omnitrophota > Omnitrophia > Omnitrophales > Aquincolibacteriaceae > CAYLPP01. Next base: position 1,423 of record CAZIQJ010000294.1, read on the forward strand.
CCGGGTCTTATTAAAGTCAGCCGGGAAAAGCTGCAGCAAATCGCGGCTTTCTGCGAAAGCAAAACGGGCGTCAAGTCCGTCGTATTTTAATTCGCGCCGCCCAAGGGCGCCGCTCAATCAAGGAGAAGTTAATAAAATGAAGATCTCAGAAGGCAAGCTCAAGAAAATGAAGGCTCTTTCAGATTCCCGCGGCATCATCAGCGCGGCCGCCATGGACCAGCGCGGTTCGCTGCTCAAGTCCATTGCCAAGGAAAAAGGCGTGGACCCCAAGGAAGTCAGCCGCTCCATGGTTGAAGAATTCAAGACCATCGTGACCCGCGAACTGACTCCGTATGCCAGTGCTATTCTGCTTGACCCCGAATACGGCCTTCCGGCCGCCAAGGCGCGCAACAAGAACGCGGGCCTTCTGCTTGCTTATGAATCGAGCGGTTACGACAACACCCGCCCGGGCCGTCTGCCGGACCTTCTTGAAGACTGCAGCGTTCTGCGCATCAAGAACATGGGCGCGGATGCTATCAAGATTCTTCTTTATTACACGCCGTTTGATGACAAGCGCGTCAATGAAATCAAGCACGCGTTCGTCGAGCGCATCGGCGCGGAATGTTCCGACCAGGAGATTCCGTTTTTCTTTGAATTCGTCAGCTATGATCCACAGGGCGGCGATGTGGATTCCGTGGAATTCGCCAAGAAGAAGCCTGAAATCGTGGCGCTTTCCATGCAGGAATTCTCCAAGCCTCAGTATCAGGTTGACGTGCTGAAGGTTGAAATGCCGATCAATATGAAGTTTACCGAAGGCACCAAGTCCTACAAGGGGCAGAAGGCCTACACGCGCGATGAAGCCAAGGGCTTTTTCAAGAAGACCGCGCAGGTCACGACCAAGCCGTTCATTTATCTGAGCGCCGGCGTGGGCGATGATGAGTTCCGCGAAA
>CAZIQJ010000295.1:0-1667 GCA_964541285.1 uncultured bacterium
GCTCCAACTTGATTAATTCAGCAAAAAGATATTCCTTAATCTCGTCTAATATCCGCTTAAAAATCAGCATCGCCTTAGCTTCCTGCGATGCCCCTTTTGGAGGTCTGCCACTTTCCAAGTTATTACAGTTAATGTATAAAGCGCGAGAATTCATTCCCGACAATACCTGTTTCTGTTCAAATGTTCGCAACAGGTGGGTTTTCCCTGTTCCTCGCCTTCCATTAATTATCTGATTCTTATTTGCCAGTAAGCGCATTAATAAATTGGGGTCGACATACAAATCGTGCAGAACATTTAATTCAGGATGTCTCTCAGCTCTCGCCTGAAGACCCGCGATAGAGGCGCTAATATTATGTTCTCGTATATTAATTTCACTCATTTAATCTCATCCTTTATCTTTAAATTTTAGTGCCTTGCCCTATCCGACCATGAATTAAAACTTTTTTAATGTGCTGTTGTATTAAATAAAAAAGCCGCGCTGTTTTGCGCGGCTCGGGCATGCTCAGTTTTCTCTTCCGCTGACATCGAGAGAGTGACGTCCACGGTGGCCTACTTTCCACTTATTGCCTGGATTCCTGCTTTCGCAGGAATGACAAGCGGATTGGATTATTTGATCATGGCAGGTCGGAAAACCCCATCAAGTATTTGTCTACCTCTCGAGCACAACCTCTTCCTTCGTTGATGGCCCAGACGATCAGGCTCTGGCCGCGGCGCATGTCGCCCGCGGCAAACACGCCTTTCACGCTGGTGGTGAATTTGCCGTGCTCAGCCTTGGCATTGGAGCGTTCATCGCGCTCGACCTTGAGCTGGCCCAGGACCGTGTCTTCAGGCCCCAGAAAGCCCATGGCAAGGGTCACAAGCTGGGCCGGAAGCACCTGGTTTGAACCCGGCACATCCTTGGGCACGAACTGTCCTTTTTCATTCTTGGCCCATTCAACCTTGACGATTTCAACGCCGGAGACATTTCCTTTGCCGTCGTCGATAAAACGCTTGGCCGTTACCAGGTATTTGCGAGGGTCCGCGCCGAACACAGCGGCCGCTTCTTCCTGGCCGTAATCCATTTTGTAGACCTTGGGCCACTGCGGCCAGGGGTTGTCAGGCATGCGGTTCTCAGGCGGCTTGGGAAGAATTTCAAGCTGGATCAGGGATTTGCAGCCGTGGCGCATGGAAGTGCCCACGCAGTCCGTGCCGGTATCTCCACCGCCGATCACAACAACATCTTTTCCTTTGGCGGAAATCGGGGCTTCCTTGCCGTCAAGCAAGGCCTTGGTGTTGCCGTGCAGGAACTCCATGGCAAAGTGAACGCCTTTAAGGCTGCGGCCTTCGATGGGAAGGTCGCGCGGCTTGGTGGCGCCGCCCGCAAGCACGACCGCGTCAAAATCTTTCAGAAGTTTTTCAGCCGGAATGTCTTTGCCGATTTCCGTGTTGGTCACGAAGATCACGCCTTCGGCCGCGAGCAGATCAATGCGGCGCTGCACGACTTTCTTTTTATCCAGCTTCATGTTGGGAATGCCGTACATCAGCAGCCCGCCGATCCTGTCCGCGCGCTCATAAACCGTGACCAGGTGCCCGGCCTTGTTCAGCTGCGCGGCCGCGGAAAGGCCCGCAGGCCCGGAACCCACCACCGCGACTTTTTTGCCGGTGCGTTTGGCCGGAGGCTGGGCCGT
>CAZIQJ010000295.1:1677-2344 GCA_964541285.1 uncultured bacterium
GGAAGCTTCGATGTTCTTGATGGTGACCGGAGGTTCGCTGATTCCCAGCACGCAGGAACCTTCGCAGGGCGCGGGGCAGACCCGGCCCGTGAATTCGGGGAAGTTGTTGGTCTTGTGCAGGCGGTCCAGGGCTTCCTGCCACAGGCCGCGGTAAACAAGGTCATTCCACTCGGGGATCAGGTTATTGATGGGGCAGCCGGAAGCCATGCCCGCGACAAGAGAGCCGTTGTGGCAGAACGGAATGCCGCAGTCCATGCAGCGCGCGCCCTGCTCCTGGAGCTTTTTCACGGGCATGTGCTCGTGAAATTCATTCCAGTCGTGTAAACGTTCCTTCGGGTTTTTGTCCTTCGGAAGTTCTCTTTTGATCTCGATAAAGCCGGTCGGTTTTCCCATTACTCTGTTTCTTTTCTCTCTTTAAGGTTCTGGATTCCTGCTTTCGCAGGAATGACAAATTTCTTAGTTGCCGCCCACGCGTGAAAGGTCGCGGGAGTTTTCTTCAAACGCGGCCATGATGGCCTCGTCACCCGAAAGCCCCTGGCCTTTGACTTTTTCAAGGCATTCCAGCACGCGCTTGTAGTCTTTGGGCATGACTTTCACAAACTTGGGAAGCATTTCTTCCCACAGGTTTAAAATCTGCTGGCCGCGCTTGCTGCCGGTGTACTGCTTG
>CAZIQJ010000296.1:0-2285 GCA_964541285.1 uncultured bacterium
GAAAGCCCGGAAGAAAGCCTCTGGGAAGCCAAACTGCTCAGCCAGAACCGGACCGCTGCTTCAGCGCGGCTGTGTTTGAAAAAAAATTAAAAGTTCTGACAAGGAGGAAGTCGTAATGGATGGTGAAATTTTTGAAAAAGTGCGTGAAACTCTCTCAGGTGCCCTTGGTATTGAGAAAACGGAAATCCGCGAAGATTCGTCGCTGGTCCGCGATCTGGGCGCTGAATCCATCGATTTTATCGACATTATTTTCCGCCTGGAAAAGACCTTTGATATCAAGATCCCCAGCGGGGACCTTTTTCCGGCCAACATCCTGAATGACGACCGCTTTGTGCAGGACGGACGCGTGACTCCGGCCGGTCTGACAGAGCTCAAGGCCAAGATCCCGTATCTTGACGTGGACTCTTTTGCGAAAGATCCGCAGGTTTCAAAGCTCTCGGATTATTTCACGGTTCACATGGTCATGCTCTACATTCAGGATCGTCTTGCCAGAAACGCGAAAGCCTGAGAAACGGAAGTTTCCAAAAAGCCGTTTGGTCGGCATTGGAGTCGACCTGGTTTCTCTTTCGCGGTTTGAAAAGTTTTACCGGCGGCACCGCGCCAGGGCGGCCGCGCTGCTGGCTCCGGGCAAAAAAACTTCCCGTGTTTCCTGCGTTTCCCTCGCAAAAGCCTTTGCCGCCAAAGAAGCTTTCTTTAAATGCCTCAACCGTTCCTGGATGGGGCAGGAAGGCTTTGAATCCATTCAAATCAAAGGTTCCCAAACCTCCCGTTTTCGTGTAAAATCTTCCTTTCTCCCATCCGATGCCCAGGCCGACGGCGTATTCTTTGAAGGCGAGGGCTGGGTAGGGGCTCAGGTGGTGGTCTGGATATGATTCGCTGGCTTCTTTTGGATGAAGTGGTCAAGGTTTCCCGCGGGAAAAATTCCGTCAGCCGGAGCAGGGTTCCGGCGGCCCCTTATGCCCCCGAGTTTCTGATGATCGAAATGATGGCGCAGACAGCCGCGCTGCTGATTGGCGCGGAAAAAGATTTTTCAGAAGACCTTATTTTTGCAAAGATTGAATCCGCCGAATTTTTTCCGGGATACCGGCCCGGCGACGCGCTTGAGATTGAAGCGTCCGCGGAACGGATCAGCGGAGACGGTGGATGGCTGGAAGGCCGCATCAAGGGGCCGAACGGCCCGGTGGCGCAGGCCCGGTTTCTTTTAATGACGGTCGGGCATTTCACGCCCGGGAATACAAAGCCCATTACTTTTCACGAGGCATTTATGAATCATTTTAAAATTCGCGAGAAGGTGCAGGCGTGAGCGTCCGCCGCGTCGCAGTTACAGGCCTCGGCCTTGTGACTCCCTGCGGGCAGGGCTGGCAGCCTTATTGGGATGCCGTGGCCCAGGGCCATTCCCGCATCGGCTATCTGGAAAATTTTTCCATGCCGGACATGCCTTCAAGGCTGGCCGGAGAAATCAAGAATTTCGACCCTTCCGAATTCATCAAGCAGCGCAAATCCCTGAAAGTCATGTCCCGTGAAATCCAGCTTGGCGTGGCGGCCAGCTTTCTGGCTGTGCAGGACTCGGGCCTGAAGCTGGAAGAGACCGACCGCACGCGTTTCGGTATTTCGCTGGGAACGGGGATTATCAATAACGACCTCGATGAGATGGGCGCGGGCATCAAGACCGCGACGGGCGAGGACGGAAAATTCAGCATGACCAAATTCGGGCAGGAAGGCATTCGCGCGCTTTTCCCGCTCTGGTTTTTAAAATACCTTCCGAATATGCCTGCCTGCCATATTTCAATCGCGCACGGTCTTCAGGGGCCGAGCAATACGGTGACCACTTCTTCAACCGCGGGTGTTCAAGCCATTGGTGAAGCTTTTAAAGTCATTCAGCGAGGCGACGCGGACCTTATGATCGCCGGCAGCACGGATTCCAAACTCAATGCCATGGGCATTTCGCGTTTCCAGCTTCTGGGCCTTTTGTCCCGCCAGGACAATGACCCGGAAACCGCGTACCGCCCGTTTGACAAGCGCCATGACGGTCTTGTGCTGGGCGAAGGCGCGGGCCTTGTGGTTCTGGAAGAATGGGAACACGCGAAAAAACGCGGCGCGCGCATTTATGGTGAAGTGCTTGGCTACGGCTCAGCGTCAGAATTCAATCATGACCCTCATTCAAGAGAAGACGTTCTCGGAAAGCGTTTTGCCATGACCCGCGCTCTTGGCGACGCGCAGGTCAATTCCGGGGAAATTGATATGCTGATTACCAACGGCAGCGGCGTTCCGCAGGACGACATCAC
>CAZIQJ010000297.1:0-2267 GCA_964541285.1 uncultured bacterium
CGATGCGGACCGGGCAAAGGTCCGGGAAATTCTTCCTCCGCCTTCCTTTGTCCGGGCCAACGGGGTCGCGGCCTTCTATAAAGGGGAGTTTGTGGGCGTGCAGTGGTTCAGCGCTGTCTTTGCTCCTGAGGCCCAGGCCGAGGGCATTTTCGTGAATGAAAAATACCGGCGCCAGAATATCGGCACCATAATCAGGGAAGAAGCTCTCAGATTTTTGAAAAACCGTGGCATGCAGAGAATCCTGATTTTTATAGAAAAAAAGGATCCCGGGGCTCTGGCTTTTGCCCGCACGCTTGAGGGAAGACCGGGCGTGGAGCTTAAACAAACCTCCCGTGATGATTTGCTATACAAATTTTATCTGGATATCAATCTTCTGGCATTTCAGCCCGCGCCGCCTGAGGCCGGGCCTGCCGAAGGTTCCGCGAAATCCGAAATGCGGACCTTTACCTGGACAATGATGAAAAAAGGTTTCCGGACGCAGCTTGAAGGGCGTGATGTGCATGTGCGAGGCATTTACCCGTCCTACGACGAAGCCTACAGGATTATCAATTACATGGAAGCGCTGCGGCCTTCACCGGACGGCAGGAAAATTACGCCGCGTGTCCTGGAAGTTCTTGTGCCCGCCATCAAGCAAGACCCCAGAAATGGTTCGCTCAGGCCCAGGACCGGAGAGGAGCTTTCGTCTGAAGTGCGTCAGGCGCTGCGGCGTGCGGAAAGTGACGGTCTGATCCGCGTGGTGGAAATGAAAAATGAAGCGGATTTCCGTGCCGCGGCCGCGAAGCTTGGCATTGATCCGCAGTCATTCTGGGAAACCGTGGTCACTTCGGAAGAACTGATTTTTGTATCGGAATGGACCGGTGTGGATCTCGCCGAGTTTTTGAAGGCTTCCGCCGCGGATGAAAGTCTGGTCAGAAGCACGGGTGAAAGTCTGGGGAAAACTCTGGCTGAATGGCACCGCCGCGGACTGCTCGCCGGAGACGTTTCTCTGGGCCAGTTTGTCGTGGACGGAGACGACGCGCTGCGCGTGGATCTTGATAAGATCAGAAGCGTCCGCCACCCTGAGAATTCGGATTTTGATATTAGCGTAGAGCGTAATGTTTTGTACACAAGCCTCGGAGGTTATCCCGCCGCGCAGGCTGCTTTCTACAAAGCTTATCCTCCGAGACGTTCGGAAATGCGCGGGGCTGACCTTGTGAAACCTGCGACCGCTGAATCGAAAATAAAAATTGAAAAAAGCGAGCTGGTCACAGGCCCGGCCGCTCTTCTGCTGAAAGTCCGCTTTTTTATTGTCCCCATGGACTGGATCGCGAAATACGGCGCTGGAATTCTTGCCGCCGCAGTCATCAGCCTGACGGGCGGGGAAGCCCAGGCCGCGCCTTCTACGCTGCCGACGATCGAAAAAATGCAGAAGCAGCTGGGTATTTTTTACGCGGCCCTTACCGATTCGTCTTCAGCCAAGCGCCAGATCCTGGATTTCCGGGCGCTGCCCAAAGACCCGGCCCAGCTGGAGCCGCTGGTGCTTTACGCGATTTATCACTCAGACATCAAGTATTCCCTGATTTTCATGGATGGTAAAGAACAGGTAGATTCCATGATGACGCGCTTGAAAGAATACGCGGCCGCGAAATACGGATATTTCCCTGCGAATCTGACTTTTGAAAATGCCGCGGATGTGGAGTCGGTGATAAAACTGGTCAAAACCCGCACCGCCAGTTTGAAAATTCCCACAGGCTTTGTCAGCGAGGACCCGAGGATCGCGGAAGCAGTCAATTACCAGCCCCAGCTCCTTCGCGTTGCGGGCGCGGCTTCTATAGAAGGGGATGGCGCGATCCAGAATGCCCTGGGGATTGTCACGGCCGAGCGCCTTTTGCAGGAACTCTCAATAGAAGTGCTGATCCAGATCCATACGGCAAAGGACCTGGGCCTGGAATCCAGGGTGGAGGAGCTGGCCAATGTCTTCAGAGGCCTTCAGGCCATGCTGGCCTCTGCCTAGGCCCCTTTATATAGGAAGCACACTTTCTTCTTCCCCTATAGGCAATTTATGATACAATCCCCGACTTATGGTTAACCCAAAAAGACGCAAAGAACTTCGCAATGTTGCCATTATCGCCCACGTCGACCATGGTAAAACCACGCTCGTGGACGCCATCCTGAAGCAGACGGGCGCCTATGATTTCAAGGAAGGCGAGACCACGATCATGGACTCCAACCCCCTTGAAAAAGAGCGCGGCATCACGATTTTCTCCAAAAACGCCTCCTGCCGTTAC
>CAZIQJ010000298.1:0-2260 GCA_964541285.1 uncultured bacterium
AAGCCTGGCTGGTTTTTTCAACCACTTCTTCCGGAAGGCTGGGCGCCGGGGGCTGCTGGTTCCATTTGATATCCAGAAGATAATTGCGGACAATCTGCTTGTCGAAACTGGGCTGGTCATGCCCCGCTTCGTACTGGTCCGCGGGCCAGAAACGCGAGCTGTCAGGCGTCAGAACTTCATCGATCAAAATCAGTTCATCGCCCAGAATTCCAAATTCAAACTTGGTGTCCGCGATCAAAATCCCGCGCGTCGCGGCATAATCCCGGCCCTTTTCATAAATCATAATGGAAAGTTCGCGCGCTTTTTCCGCAATTTTTTTGCCGACGCGCTCGCAAGCCTGCTCGAAATTGATGTTGATGTCGTGGCCGGATTCTTCCTTGGTCGCGGGCGTGAAAAGAGGGTTTTCAAGCTTGTCGCACTGGCGCAGGCCCTTGGGAAGCACATGCCCGCAGACCGCTCCGGTCTTCTGGTAGTCTTTCCAGCCCGAACCTGTAACGTAACCGCGCACCACGCATTCAATCGTAAGCGGCTTGCAGCGCCTGACCAGCATACTGCGGCCTTCAAGCTGGGCGCCGAATTTGGAAACAATTTCCGCGGGAAGGCCCATTTTGGAAACTTCCGTGGAAAGAAGGTGGTGCTTCAGGACTTTGGAAAAATGGTCAAACCAGAAAGCTGAAATCTGTGTCAGGACCTGCCCCTTGTACGGAATGGGATTCGGGAGCACCACGTCAAAAGCGCTCAGGCGGTCTGAAGTCACGATCAAAAGCTTGTCATCCCCCACGGCGTAAATATCGCGGACTTTGCCGCGGCCGATCAAAGGAAGAGGCAGGTTGGTTTTTTCAACGGTCAGAGGGTTTTCGGATTTCACAGTCATCCTTTCTCTCCTTAGGCCTTGATGCCTACTCTTTTGAAAATTTTGCCCACGTTTTTCAAATGGTACCCATAATCAAAAACTTCACGGATCTCGCGGTCCGACAAATGCTTCTTGATCGGCCCGTCTTTTAAAACGATTTCTTTCAAAGTGGCCTTGTCACCGCTTTCCCAGATTTTTTTGGCCGCGTCCTGGACCATCTTGTAGGCGTCCTCACGCGTCAGGTTTTTCTGCACCAGCTTGAGCAGAAGCCCCTGGGAGAAGACCATGCCCCGGCTCTTTTCCAGATTGGTCTTCATGTTGTCCTTGAGCACGACCAGGTTCTTGATCACAGTCTGCATATTGGAAATCATGTAATCCAGAAGGATGGTGCTGTCCGGAAAAATAACGCGCTCAACCGATGAGTGCGTGATATCGCGTTCATGCCACAGGGCGATATTTTCCATGGCCGCCAGCGCGTTGCCGCGCAGGATGCGCGAAAGTCCGGCCACGCGCTCACACGTGATGGGGTTGCGCTTATGCGGCATGGCTGAAGAACCCTTCTGCCCTTCTCCAAAAGACTCCTGAACTTCAAGCGTTTCGGTTTTCTGCAGGCCGCGGATTTCGGTCGCCAGCTTTTCAAGCGAGCCGCCGATCACGGCAAGCGTGGTCAGATACTCGGCATGACGGTCGCGCTGAAGCACCTGCGTGGAAATCGGCGCGGGCTTCAGCCCCAGCTTCTTGCAGACATATTCTTCAATCTTGGGATCGACATTGGCGAAAGTTCCAACCGCGCCGGAAATTTTTCCGTAGCAGATATTTTCATGCGCGCGTTCGAGGCGGACCAGGTTTCTTTTAAACTCCTCAAAAAACAGCGCCATTTTCAGGCCAAATGTGATGGGTTCGGCGTGCACGCCGTGGCTGCGTCCCACCATCAGGGTCGTCTTGTGCTCGGCGGCCTTGTCGCGGAGGATATCGATAAGTTTTTTCAGCTCGCGCAGAAGGATAAGGTTCGCGTCCTTGATCTGAAGAGCGAGCGCGGTATCAAGAATGTCGGACGAAGTCAGACCATAGTGTACATAACGGCCGTCCGGGCCGACATGTTCGGCAAGGTTGGTCAGAAACGCGATGACGTCGTGCTGGACAATACGCTCAATTTCACGGATGCGTTCAAGGTCAAAGCCCGCTTTTCTTTTGACTTTGGCGGGAACATCTTTGGGGATAACGCCGTAATGGGCCAGGGCATCGAGGGCGGCGAGTTCAACTTCAAGCCATTTCTGGACTTTATTCTGCTCGGTCCAAACGGAGCCGATTTCCTTGCGGGTATAACGCGAAATCATAAATCTCCTTAAAACTGGTAGCGCTAACGGGATTTAAACCCGTGTCTTCACCGTGAGAGGGTGACGTCCT
>CAZIQJ010000299.1:0-2260 GCA_964541285.1 uncultured bacterium
AGCGGTTCTAATGCGTTTTCATGAAATTTTTTGACCATTCTCTAAAGGCTCCGGAAGACAATCTGGCCTGCGATGAAGCCCTGCTGGACCTGTGTGAAAACGGCGGTCTGCCCGGCGGGCTGCTCCGGTTCTGGGAATCCGAATCCCCCTTTGTGGTACTGGGTTATTCCAATAAAGCGGCCAGTGAAGTCCTGCTCGATGCCTGCTCCCGCGCCAGGATACCGGTGCTTCGCAGGCCTTCGGGCGGAGGAACTGTTTTGCAGGGGCCGGGCTGCCTGAACTACGCGCTGGTCCTGGAAATCGCCCATTCCTCCAGCCTTAAAACCCTGACTTCCACTAATGACTGGATTTTAAAACAGCACCGCGACGCGCTGGCTCCGCACCTTCCGGGAGAAACCAGCGTCCAGGGAACAAGCGACCTGACCTGGAACGGCCTGAAAGTTTCGGGCAATGCGCAAAGACGCAAAAAAAATGCCCTGCTCTTTCACGGCACCTTTCTTTACGGGTTTGATGCCGCGGCCATTGAAAAATATCTGGCGCTTCCCTCACGCCAGCCTGATTACCGGAAAAACCGGCCTCACAGGGAATTCGTCGCGAACCTTCCATTGGACCGTGAAAAAATAAAGTCCGCGCTGAAAGACAAGTGGAACGCGTCAGAAAAATTCGAAGAAATCCCGAAGGCGAGAATAAAGGAACTTGTGCGGGATCAGTACTCCCGGCAGGAATGGAACTTCAAGTTTTAAAAATCAGCCCGTGATAACCAGGCGGCAGTCACGCGCCAGATTGTGGGCAAGGGTCCTCAGAACGTCCCCGCGAAGAAGGCTGACCAGCGCGCTGCGGCGCGTAGTGCCGATCATGACCATTTTCACACCCAGGTCAGAAGCTGCCTTGGCAATCATCTTTCCCGGGTTAGGCCCGATCTGCCAGATGGGAACCGCGGTAATCCCCTTCTTTTCAAACTCCAGCTGGGCCTGGGCAAGAAGTTCTATGGATTCCGGCGCTGGCGTCACTTCTTCGGGCAGCTCAAAATTCGCGGGCGTTTCTTCCACAAAAGTAAGATAAATGGCGTTTTCCTTCAGGGCCTTCGCGCGAAGCACTGCTTCCTCAAAAAGAGGCAGGTTGATTCCACGGATGGCCACAAGTGAAGAGCTGGGATAAAGCGGTGTGATTTCCTTTGCTTCGGTCACTGTCAAAACTTCGATGGTGGTAGGAACCATGGAAGGCACAGGCGGCGCCACCACGCGCTTGGCAATAAACCTCAACACTCCTCCGACCGTCAGCACGGCCAGCGCGAATAAAAGCGCCTGATGCTTTTCAATCGCAATCGTGACTTCGATAAAAAACAATATGACAGCCCCGAAAAGCAACAGCGTCCGCTCTGCCGGCCGGATATCCAGTTTCATATTGGTCCCCGAACTTGCAAGGTTCAGGGTGATGGCCCCGACCACACCAATAGCATAAAGAGAAGCCAGGCCCACCACATCATGCTGAAAAATCAATACCACGACGGGAACAAAAACGCCGACCATCAGCGCCAGCCATGGCATGCCGTAGCGGTTCAGCTTGGAAAAAATAAAGGGGATTTCATGGTCCTTGGCCATTAAAAACTGGATGCTGACCAGGTCTGTGATCGCGGTATTGACCGCGGAAAGAAGCAGGAAACCAAAAACAACGGAAATAATATGTCCGTACCACTCACCGATGTAGTGAACGCCCAGCGCGCGCAGCATGTCTTCCGTGTGATCGTGAAGGCCCGGAACCGCATTCATGGCAATGCCAAGCAGAAAAGTCAGCACAGAAACTTCCAGCATGACCGGCCAGATGGCTTTTCTGGCGGTTTTCTCAACCGGCTCTTCCATAATACCGGTCATGTCCGCGATGGCTTCAACACCTGAAAGAGCCAGCACGATACCGACAAAGGTGCTCCAGTTCTTGGGCAAATCCGTTCCCGGCCATTTCAGGTCCACGTGCGGAAGCGACGGCACAGTCACAAAAAACAGCACGACCGCGACCACAGAAGCACAGATCGCGATAAATGCGGCAATGCTCCCGCCCTTGCTCGGCCCAAACCAGTTAATGACTCCAATAATAAGGATGGCGCCCACGGCCCAGACTTCAGGATGAGGGACCTGAAAATAATGGAAGGCTTCAAGGGAACTCAGAGAAGCTGTAATGACATAATCCGCGACAATCAGGAAGGCGCCCAGCACCGCGAGCGTGCGGTTGCGCTGGCGGACAGAAGCATAAACTCCGCCGCCGT
>CAZIQJ010000300.1:0-2257 GCA_964541285.1 uncultured bacterium
TCCCGCAATCAACCGAGACGATGTCCCCTTCCTTCAGCTTGCGCTTCTTGTTGGATTCGTTCTTGAGCACGATCTTCCAGACTTCGACCGGTTCTTCGGTGTCGACAAACACGGTCTTTTCGGTCGTGATGTCGTTCAGGCGGGACGTCAGGACGGAATAGCCCTGGCCGTGGCGCACTTCGAAGAAATCAAACTTGGGCATGATGGGCTTCCACGTCGCGGACCAGTATTTTTTGGTCTCGTTATCGCGGATATAAATGTATTTACCCCAGCTGTCGCGGATCAAATCCTGGTCCCAGCGGGTCACGCGGGAAAGGTTAGAGTTGTCTTTCCAGGAAAAACCGGAACCCGTCTGGGTTTCCGTCATTCCGTAATCACCGTTGCAGATCACGTTAGTCCACGGCCGCGGAGTATCAGGGCGCGTGATGACGTACTCGCGTCCGTCCGCGGTGAAGTACCCGTATTTGGACTCGAACTTGCGCGCGGTTTTCACCTGCGCTTTTTCAGCCGGTTTGCTGGAGGTTTTCATTCTTTTCATAGTTGCTGTTTTTGCCATTGCCTTTTCTTTCCTTTCAGAGATTAAGATTCGTTCGATTGCAAGAGATGATTCATTTCGGGCGTCACCTGCTGCGCCACTTCCGCCGCGCTTTTCTTCCCGTTAAAAACCAGGTCGAGCTGCGGCTTCAGATACTTTTCCTCGATTTCACGCCATTTGGGGTGAAACGGGCTGAACACGACATACTTCACGGCTTCGTTCAGCATTTTCTTGTTTGCGGGAACTTCTTTGCTTTCCGCAAACGCGGGGCCGGAAGCCACGTCCACGCGCGACGGCTGCGCCAGGCCTCGTTCGGCGAGCTTGATCTGGCCGGAAGAGCTCGTCAAGGCCTTGATGACTTCCCATGCCGCTTCCTTGTGTTTGGAGGATTTCAAAATCGCGTAGCCGGAACCGCCGGAACCAAAAGCGCGGACGCCTTCAGAGTTTTTTGGAAACATGGCCACGTCCCACTGAAAATTGTAATTGCGAAGGCCCGGGGTTTCCCAGATTCCGGAAAGAAACATGGCCAGACGGCCGCTGGCAAACATCAGGTCAACGCCCATGCCCATATTTGAAAGAGCGACCGGCGTGGGCATTACCTTATATAAGTTGATGAGGTCCGCGTAAAATTGCAGGCCCTGAATGGTTTTGGGATTGTCCAGCGTGACATGCGTCGGCTTTTTAACATCATCCACCAGCGAGCCGCCGTTTCCAAAAACAAAATTCTGCCAGGCCCAGCCGTAAAAACCGTACTGCGTGGTGCGGCCGTTCGCATCCTGCTTGGTCAGCGCGCGCGCGGAACGAAGAAGATCGTCCCATGTCCAGTCATCGCTGGGATAAGCAACGCCGGCTTCATCAAAAAGCTGCTTGTTGTAAAACACGCAGGCAAAAGGCGCGACGTCACGCGGAATGGCGTAAACTTTTCCATCCACTGTGAAGCGGTCCATGATCGTCGGAAAGAAATCGTTTTTGGTGATGCCGGTACTTGCGGAAAGATAGGGAGTCAGATCTTCCAGAACATTCTTGGTCGCGAAGGTCACGAAGTAGTCCACTTCAGTCGCGATAATATCAGGGGCGGCGCCGCCGGCAATGCGGGTCAGGATTTTGCTGTCGTAGCCGGTATAGGGGGTGTGCTCAAAAACAACTTTGATATTGGGATTGGCCGCGCGCCAGTCACTGATGGAATTGGTAATGATATCAATTTCTTCAGGGCTGCCCCAGAAAGCGATCTTGATCTGGGTTACGCCGTCATTTTGAGGGCCTTTCGAACATCCTGAAAGAGTTAAAAAACCTATCAAAAAAGTGGCGAAAAAATTCCTCATGTTTTTTTTCATTTTTTGAGTTTTCCGGATTGAACTCTTTTCAGGAAACCTTGCGGAAATTTGCAGGATTATAACATAGCCTCAAACCCTGTCAATATGAAGCCCCTTCTAGCTCTGGGGCAGGCCAACCTTTTCAAGCACCCGGTCCAGATCATCCAGGGAGTAGTACTTGATCTCCACCCTTCCCTCTTTCTGGTTTTTCTTGGGGTAAATCTTGACTTCTGTTCCAAGGTGGCGGGCCAAACGGGTTTCAAGGTCTACGATTTCTGGCTTTAAGTGTCTGGCCTGCTTGGCTTTACGTTTATGCGCATTACTGCGGTTGACAATGGCCTCCACCTGGCGGACCGAGAGGTGCTCCTGCACAATTCGCCGGGCCATCTGGCGCTGATGCTCCGGGGTC
>CAZIQJ010000301.1:0-2240 GCA_964541285.1 uncultured bacterium
GATTCTCGCTAGAAAGCCATCAAAAGGTCGAAGCCGCGCGCGCCAGGCTGCGTGAGGAAATCGTGACGGTTTATATTCCGCCCAAATACGACAAGTTTGTGCAGGATGACAACGGTGTCCGTGAGGGGCAGACCATGGAAGCTCTGGGCAAGCTCAAACCTGCCTTTGACAAAAGAACGGGGACCGTGACCGCGGGCAATTCTTCGCAGATTACGGACGGAGCCTGCGCGCTCCTCCTTATGGAAGAGGACAAGGCGAAGGAAATGGGTTATGAAATTCTTGGCACGATCCGCGCTTATGATTATGTGGGCCTGGAGCCCAGCGAAATGGGGCTGGGGCCGGCGTTTGCGATTGAGAAAGTCCTGCGCCGCAGCGGGATGAAGCTTTCCGATATCCAGCTTTTTGAAATTAACGAAGCCTTCGCGGTTCAGGTCCTGGCCTGCATTGAAGCTATGGCGGACAAAAAATTCGCGGCGGAAAATTATCCGGGCGGCCAGCCCGTGGGCCGGATTGACACCAAACTTTTGAATGTCAACGGCGGCGGCATCGCGCTTGGCCATCCTGTGGGCGTCAGCGGCGCGAGGCTGATCCTGACCTGTTTAAAAGAAATGAAACGCCGCAATCTGAACACCGGCCTTGTGTCCCTCTGCGTGGGCGGCGGGCAGGGCGGCGCGGTCATTCTGGAGAGAAAATAATGTCCGGCGCGTGGAAACTGAGAAATGAAAACGGTATCGGCGTGCTGGAGTTTGACAACCCCGGCACCGACGTCAATATCCTGACTTCTGAAAATCTCCGCACGCTGCGCGACACGCTGGCTGAAATTCCCAACCAGAGCGGCCTCAAGGCCCTTTTGATTACCAGCGCCAAGGACCGGATTTTTATCGCGGGCGCGGACATCAAGGAAATCGACGGTATTTCCAGCCCTCGTGACGCTTTTGAAAAAGCCGAAGAAGGCAAAAAAGTTTTCCAGCTTCTTGAAGACCTGAAAATCCCCACGTTCTGCGTGATCAACGGCGCATGCCTGGGAGGCGGTTATGAACTGGCGCTTTCCTGCAAATACCGCACGGCTTCTTTTTCTGACAAGGTCAAGATCGGTCTTCCTGAGGTCAATCTCGGCATTCTTCCCGGGTTTGGCGGCAGCATCCGCCTGCCGCGTCTGGTGGGTTTGATGAAAGGGCTGCCGCTGATTCTTGCCGGCAAAATCTGTTCCGCGGACGAGGCGCTTAAAAACGGCATGGTGGACCGGCTTTTCCCTGAAGCTGTGCTTTTTCAGGAATCCCTGGCGTTCGCGCGCGCGGTTGTTGAAAAAGGCCCTCAAAAAAAGAAATCCAGGAAAGATTTCATGAGCTGGTTTCTTGAAGACACCAGGCCCGGCCGTTCAATTGTTTTTGACAAGGCGCGCAAGGATGTTCTGAAAAGGACCAAGGGTGTTTATCCCGCGCCCCTTGAAATTATCGAGCTGGTCCGCAGAACCTACGGCAGCGTTTCTCAGGAAGCCTACAAACTTGAGAGCGAGCATTTCTCAAAGCTCGGCGCTACGGAAATTTCAAAAAACCTGATCAAGCTGTTTTTTATGAGCGAGAAGTACAAAAAGCTTCCGTGGACTCAGGCGAAAGTTTCCGGCCCAGCCGTGCGCAAATGCGGCGTCATCGGCGCCGGCGTCATGGGCGGGGGGATCGCGCAGCTGGTCAGTTACCGCGATATTCCGGTTCGTGTAAAAGATCTGAATGAAAAAGCGCTTGCGGGCGCGCTCAAGGAAGCGCGTTCTATCTATGACAGCGCCATGAAGCGCAGGAAAATAAAAAAGCATGACCTGGAATTCAAGATGGGGCTGATTTCCGTGGGGCTGGATAATTCCGGCATGAAGCGCTGCGACATACTGATCGAAGCTGTGGTGGAAGACCTGGGCATCAAGCAGAAAGTTTTCAAGGACCTGAGTGAGCTGGCTCCCGCGCCCGTGATCCTGGCCTCCAATACTTCATCACTGCCTGTGACAAAAATGGCGGAAGTCTGCAAATCGCCCGAGCGTGTGGTGGGGCTGCACTTTTTTAATCCGGTCAACCGCATGCCCTTAGTGGAAGTCATCCGCGCGCAGCAGACCTCTGACGAGACCGTGGAACGCACGATCCAGTTCGCGAGGCGTCTTGGTAAAACCGTGATCCTGGTGCAGGACAGGCCCGGCTTTCTGGTCAACAGACTTCTGCTTCCTTATCTGAATGAAGCCGCTTACTGGATGGAAG
>CAZIQJ010000302.1:0-2207 GCA_964541285.1 uncultured bacterium
AGGGTCAGGATTTTGCGCTCACGTTCATCAAGAGACTCAAGCAACTTGTAAATGCGTTCGTTTTTCAGGGTCTCGGCGATCTGAGTATCAGGAGCGTGGGAAGAATCGTCCTGGATCAGGTCGATCAGCTCAGCAGTGCCGTCCAGCGAAACCGGTGCGTTCAGAGAGCTCGGGCGGCCTGCGATATTTTCAATCTCTTTGACCTTCTGCACGGAAACCTGCATGATTTTCGCAATTTCTTTGCGCGTAGGTACACGGTTGAGCTTTTGCATCAGGCCGTCACGCACACGGCGCCACTTGGCGATGATGTCATACATATAAACAGGAATGCGGATGGTCTTGCCCTGGTTGGACAGCGCGCGCATAATGGCCTGCTTGATCCACCACGACGCGTAGGTCGAAAAACGGTAGCCGCGTTCCGGGTTGAATTTTTCCACCGCGCGCATCAGGCCGATGTTTCCTTCTTCAACAAGGTCGGAGAAAGAAAGACCCATATTGCTGTAACGTTTGGCAATGGAAATAACAAGACGGAGGTTGGAACGGATCATCTGGTGGCGCGCGGCCGGAGAATTTTTTCCGTTCTCCTGGATTTTTGTAGCGATTTCAATTTCCTGCTCAGGGGTCAGAAGCGGAATGTGCTCAATCTGCTTCAGATAGATCTTCATGGGCGTGCGGTCGAGCGTATGCTCTTCCGCCGCCTCGCGGGGATGCACGCCTTCCTGCTCTTCGGTCTCCTCATCCTCCCCGCGTGAACGCTTGCGCCGTTCCATGGGCGCTTCGAGAGCGGCTTCGTTCACCAGAATGTCATGGGACTCTTTCCGGAGCTTTTCGTCCTTGGGGTCCCCAGGCTTGCCGGGCTTTGAAGCCTCCACAGCTTTTTGCCATGCAGACTTAACGGGAGTTTTTACCGAAGCGGGTTTGGCTTTGCGAGATGCGGCCTTTGAAACAATTTTTTTCTTTTTCTTAGCGGCCGCTTTTTTGACTTTAACTTTTGTTTTGACCATAGGGCTGGCCCTTTGGGCGGGCGGATTACACCCGCCCAAAGAGCTCAATGGTTTTCTGCCTTAAAAGGCTTTATTTCTTTTTTGCTGCTTTTTGACGGATGACCGCCTGCGCTGCCGCAAGCCGGGCAATCGGAACACGATACGGAGAGCAGCTGACATAGTTCATGCCGACGTTATGGCAGAACTCAACGGAAGCGGGATCACCGCCATGCTCACCACAGATGCCGATTTTCAAATCTGCCCTAGTTTTACGGCCATTCTGAACGCCAAGTTGAATTAATTTTCCAACGCCTTCCTGGTCAAGCGTCGTGAACGGGTCCTTGTCGAAAATGCCGCGCTCAACATAAGCGCCAAGGAAAGACGCCGCGTCGTCACGGGAGAAACCAAGGCCCATCTGGGTCAGGTCGTTCGTACCAAAGGAAAAGAACTCGGCAGATTCCGCGATCTTGTCCGCGATAAGAGCAGCACGCGGCACTTCGATCATGGTCCCGATCATGTACGGAAGCTTCGTCCCCTTTTCCTTGAAGACCTGTTCGATGGTCTCGATCATTTCCTGTTTCAGGATGTCGAGTTCTTTCTTCATACCGACCAGCGGAATCATGATTTCAGGCAGGACTTTCACGCCCTGCTTCTTCACGTTGATCGCCGCCTCGATGATGGCGCGGGTCTGCATCTGGTAAATCTCGGGATACGTGATCGCGAGACGGCAGCCGCGGTGGCCGAGCATCGGGTTGAATTCATGCAGCTTGTGGACCTTCTGTTTCACGGTCTCAAGCGAAACCTTCATGACGTCCGCCATTTCCTTCTGGTTCGCGTCTTCATGCGGAAGGAATTCATGCAAGGGCGGATCCAGAAGGCGCACGGTGACCGGCAGGCCATTCATGGCTTTGAAGATGCCTTCGAAGTCCTGACGCTGGATCGGAAGAAGCTTCGCGAGCGCCTTTTCACGGCCCGCTTTGTCGTCCGACAAAATCATTTCACGGACAGCAATAATGCGGTCACCTTCGAAGAACATGTGTTCGGTGCGGCAGAGGCCGATACCTTCAGCGCCAAACTTCACGGCAACGCTGGAGTCATTCGGAGTGTCTGCGTTAGTGCGAACTTTCAGAGTGCGGATCTTGTCGGCCCAGACCATCAGCTTGCCGAAATCACCGGAAAGCTCGGCTTCCTGGGTCTTCAGTTTGCCGGCATAAACTTCACCCA
>CAZIQJ010000303.1:0-2207 GCA_964541285.1 uncultured bacterium
GCACACGGTCCAGCCTTCCGGCCTGGATTTCATGGAAAGAATAACCGATTGCGTCCGTGGAGCTGGTGCATCCGGTGGTGATGACATGGCTGCGTCCCAAAAGTTTGAAGCGAATGGAAATTTCGCTGGAGAGTCCGCCGGGCGTTGACGCGGAAATAACATAAAGGCTCGGGGTAAAATTGTCGCGGCCGTAATACATTTCATAATGTTTCTCCATAAATTCCACGCTTCCGCCCCCGGAACCCAGGATGACTCCGAACCGGCTTGCTTCTGATTCGCTCAGTGACGTGGTATCCAGTCCCGCGTCCTTCAAAGCTTCTTCAGACGCGCGCACCGCCATCTGCATGACGCGTGGCAGGTTTTTCTTTTCTGATTTCGAAAAGCCATTTCCATTTGAAAGTACTTCGCCTGCGATCTGGCAGCCCAGGCCAGAAGGATCAAACGCTTCAACCCTGCGAATGCCGCTTTGCCCCGCCAGCATGGCGTTTTGAAATTCTTTTTTTCCGGCACCATTGGGGCTCAGAACGCCGATGCCTGTGATCCAGACCTTTTTCATGGTGTTTCCCTTAAAAGATTTTCCAGGTCTGCGGGAAGTTTGGATTGAAAAACCAGCGCTTTATGCGTTTCAGGGTGGGCGATTTTCAGATAGCAGGAGTGGAGCGCAAGGCGCTTGGCCATTTTGGCATTTTCTTTCCCGCCATATTTCTCATCGCCCAGAATGGGATGGCCCAGGCTGGCAAGATGCACGCGTATCTGGTGCTTGCGCCCGGTCTCAAGGTCGACTTCAAGCAGGGCATGGCGCGAATTGTGCCGAAGTACTTTGTAGTGGGTAATCGCATGCTTGGCGCCTTCAGACGGGTCAGGCGAAGTATAAACTTTCAGAAACTTGCTTTCCCGCAGCCAGCTTTCGATCGTCCCGTTTTTTTTGGGCGGCACGCCATTGACCACCGCGAAGTACTTCTTATGAAATTCATGCCAGTTTTCCTGCAGGAAAAGCTTGGCGTTCAGGTTCTTGGCAAAAACAATCAGGCCTGAAGCATCCTGATCCAGGCGGTGCACAATGAAAATGGGTTTGTCGTTTCGAGCGTCAATACTTTTAAGGTATTCGTGAACCTGGTAGTAAGCGGTCCTTTTCTGCTCGGTTTCCGTGGCGATTGTCAAAAGTCCGGAAGGTTTGTTGATCACAATCAGGGTCCCGTCTTCATAAACAATGTCCAGCCGCGAACGCAGGGACTGCTTTGCCGCTTCCTTTTTGTCCGTCTGCAGACCGACTTCATCGCCCGGATTTAAGGGGAAATTAAACTGGGTCACGATTTTACCGTTCACGACGATCGCGCGTTCTTTTAAATAGCTTTTCAGCTTTGTTTTCTTGATGCCATGCAGGCGGTCGAGCAGAAAATCAAACAGAATGGCGGGCTTTGTGACTTTAAGCAGGTGCATGTGTCCCCAGTTTCTTTTTAAAGAAACGCGCGGCCTGCCAGCGCAGGAAAGGAAGCGCCAGGATCGCGGTGTAATGTCCAAGTGGAAGAAAAAGCGTAGGAGGATTACCGAGCGCCTTTTTCAATTCAAGGCCGTATTCAAAACGCACCACCTGGTCAAATAGCGCAAGGACCAGCAGGCAGGAATCCGGTGTGAAAGGGTTGTGGATTTTGAGCAGGTCTTTTTTGAATTCTTTCCGGAGTTCGTCCAGCAGGGTTTGACGGTCCATGCCGGTGCTGGCGTAAGCGGCGCGCTGGTGGCTCATCATGAGCGGATCGCGAGAGGTCACAAAAATATCCGCGAAATTGGTGCCGCCCAGTGCGACCACATGTGCTTTAAGCAAAGGATTGCGCGCGGCCCACAGACAGTTGACCATGGAGCCGAAGCTCATGCCGAAAGTGCCGACCCTGTTTTTATCCACGCGGGGGTCTTTGAGAAGTTCTCGAAGCGTGCTTTCATTGCGATGAATGGACTCTTCAAGGTAACGCGGAAGCTGGTCCAGGCCCTGCTGCGGATCAAATTCAAAAATCGGTCTTTCCATGATGGCACAGGCCAGGCCTTTGGAGGCAAAATACAAGGCGGCCTGTTTTTCGAAGTGCAGGTCATCAAGGAACTGGATGCGTCCCAGCAGGGGGGTCTGGCAGACCAGAGGGAAAGGTCCGGGACCCTCCGGAAGGTAAAAATTTTTCACATCCGCCATAAGTTGTTATGCTCCAAGTTGATGCGCT
>CAZIQJ010000304.1:0-2206 GCA_964541285.1 uncultured bacterium
ATTGTGCGCGAGCTTGGAGGAGAAAAAATCGACATCATCCGTTTCAGCGATGATATCGAAACCTACATCCGCAATGCCATGGCCCCGGCCCAGCTCGCTGAAATCAAATTGCACCGCGACCAGAAATCCGCGGAAGTGCTTGTGGAAGATGACCAGCTTTCTCTTGCGATTGGGAAAAAGGGGCAGAATGTTCGCCTTGCTTCCAAGCTGCTTGGCTGGAACCTTGATGTGCGCAGCGTCCATCAGAAGATCCCGCTCGGTTCACTTGAATGAATCGGCGAGAAGACCGAGGAGATTTTGAAAGGTGCCGGCATTGTTTCAATCAAGGACATTCTGAAAACGACGGCCGAGGATCTTCAGAAAATCCCCGGCATCGGCGAAAAGACCGCTGAGAAAATTATCAACGCGGCCCATAAAGCCATTTTGGAAAAGGGCAATTAACAGCTGTTTTAAATCACAGCTTATTTTAGGGAATCAATGAGAGTTCACGAACTAGCCAAAGAATTGGGGATCCCCAGCAAGGACCTGATGGCGCGTATTGCCGAATTGGGCGGAAGCGTCAAGAGCCACATGGCTGTTGTGGATGAAGAATTGCTGACACTCATTCAGGGCAAGCTCAGCATGATTCTCAGCGGAAAGCCGATCATCTCCGCGAAGGGCGATGAAGCCGCCGAGAAACCCGCGGCAGACGTGAAAGCCGTGAAGTCCGCTGAAGCAAAATCTGAAGTTAAGCATGAAGCCGTGCAGCCCGCACCGCAGGTTGCTGCTCCGGCTCCTCAGCCCCAGGCCTCAAGCGCGTCAAAATCCATTTCTATCCGCTTCCCGGTGACAGTCGGAAATCTGGCTTCTCAGCTGAATGTCCGCATTCCTGCACTTATCAAGGCACTGATGGAAATCGGAATTTTTGCAAACGTAAATCAGCTTTTGAATGAAGACATCGGTCTTGCGGTTTCAGAAAAACTGGGCATTCCGGTGGAAGCTCTTAAAGAAGCGGAAGCCGACGCCTTGTCTGTTGCGGTGGAAGACCCCTCCAAGCTTGAGACCCGTTCGCCGGTTGTGACCATGATGGGTCATGTCGATCACGGCAAGACGAGTCTTCTGGATGCCATCCGTAAAACCAACGTTGCATCGCGCGAACACGGTGCGATCACCCAGCACATCGGTGCTTATAACGTCTCCATCCCTGGAAAAGGTTTTGTGACCTTCTTGGATACGCCGGGCCATGAAGCCTTCACGGCCATGCGTGCCCGCGGTGCGAATATTACGGACGTGGTGGTGCTTGTCGTTGCAGCGGATGACGGCATCATGCCTCAGACGATTGAAGCGATTGACCACGCACGTGAAGCCGGATGTCCGATTGTGGTCGCCATCAACAAATGCGATCTTCCGGCCGCGAACCCTGAAAAAGTCATGGGCGAGCTTCAGAAGCATGACCTTACGCCGGAAGCCTGGGGCGGAAAAACGATCTGCGTGAAAGTATCTGCGAAAACAGGTTTGGGTCTTGAAGAGCTTTTGGAATTGCTGCTTTTGGAATCTGAAATTCTGGAATTGAAAGCCAACCGTTTTTGTCCTGCTGCCGGAACTGTTGTAGAAGCCCGCATTTCAAAAGGCTCCGGACCTGTTGCCACTGTCATTGTTCAGCGCGGAACCCTCCGCGTCGGCGATGTCGTGGTTTGCGGAACACACATGGGAAAAGTCAGAGCCCTCCGTTCTGACCTTGGAAAGACCGTGAAAGAGGCAGGGCCTTCGTATGCGGTTCAGTTGAGCGGTCTCAGTGGAGTGCCGGAAGCCGGCGAAACTTTTGTGGTGGTTGAGAACGAAAAGAAGGCCCGTGAAATCACGGACCGCCGCGTGCTTGAGAAGCGCGAACGGGAAATGAATTCATCCTCCAAGCACCTTTCCCTTGAGAATTTGTACCAGAAAATTTCAGAAGGTAATTTCAGAGAACTGAAACTGATCATCAAGTCGGACGTGCAGGGATCTGCCGAAGCCCTGAAGACGTCGCTTGAGAAACTTACAAACGACCAGTGTCATGTGCGTGTGATTCACGGCGGCGTCGGCGGCATCAATGAGTCTGACGTGATGCTGGCCGCAGCCTCGGACGCGATCATCATCGGCTTTCATGTGAAGGCGGATGTGAAGGCCGAGCAGCTCAGCGACAAGGAAGGTGTGGATATCCGTTTTTACCACCTCATCTACGAAGCGG
>CAZIQJ010000305.1:0-2184 GCA_964541285.1 uncultured bacterium
GTTGAGTTTGACCAAAACATACGAAAGCTGCCGCATCACGGCTTCATGGTGGCGGCTTGAGGTCATCTGCATAGAGGAAATCCCGCGTTTGTCTTCCTCCCGGGCAATTGCTTCAAAGCCCAAAATCTCCATGTCTTCCACACCCAGTGCAGGGGATTCGAGAACCGCGCCAGTCTCCGTCACGGGAAAAGCTTCGGGCTTTTCTTCCTCTTCAAGTGCCTGGTTAAAAATCTGCTTGGCCAGAGCCAGCACATTGAACCCAAGCACCGTCTGTGCGAAAAACCTCCTGTTTTCCTCTTCCCGGCTAAGCGCTTTGACACGCGACAAACTGGTTCTCTCGCCCGCCATCTTTCCCAGCTCCAGCACTTTCTGCAGAGAATCAACCTGGTTTTCAAGGGCGAGAAAATCATCCAGTGTTTCCACCTCTTCAAGGCCGCGCAAATGAGTAGACGGCATTTTCACAAATGACTGCTCACCGGGAAAAGGATGAAGCGGTTCATCCCAGGAAAGCGTGATGAGTTTTGAATCATTCAGCGCCCGCATGATCTCGCTGATTCTGAGTGAGGGGTGCGGGTGGTCCGAAAAAGAATGCTCCGCGGTACTCTCGGGCGTAATGTCCGCAAGAAACTGAAGTGTATCTGTGAAAATCTTGGGTGTGTAGCCTGCCTTGGTGAGAATGTGAATCGCGTTCCGGTCCGCGTCATACTCTGCGTTTCGTTTCATCACCAGAACTTCCTGAGGGAGACGCCCTTCAAATTCAGCGTCTGAATATGAAGCTCCGACATACGCACTGTTCTGCATCACATGCGAAAGTTCGTGGGCGAGAATAGCAGCCACGTGTTCATGGGTAAGCGCGAATCCGCGTCTCACGCTGTAACGTTCGAGATCCTGTAAAAGCCCTGCATAAAGATAAACGTCCGGATGCTCGGAATGAACAAAGGCATTGTCATCCGGGGAATCAACGATGAAGAGTTTTCCCGTATAAAGGGGCCACCCCTGTTCCTGCGCCACAAGGTTGTAGCCATCCACGACTTTGTCAAAAATTTCGTAAACGGTCCGGGCCTGGGGCGAATGGTCTCGGGCCAGAAACCCGTATTCAAGACGCATTTTTTCATGGTCAGAAAATACCGCGTCTGAGATATCGCGCCGGACTTCCGCGAGGGTTTTCTTCTGCGCCTGGGCCGAAGCGTTTGCAAATTCATTCTCACCCCGGTAAACGGGCGCTGACTTTGAAAAATCAATCCCGCTCAAACGGTGGCGATCAAAGGCCGGCACGTCCTGATCCAAGGCTCTCAGTTCTGAGCGGGGAGCCGCAGCTCTTACGGGGGCGGGCTTTTGCTCACCGCTTTCAACGGTCATTTGCTTCGGCTGGAGGGCACCAGACGAAAGCACAGAGCGCCACCCTTCACGGGCGGCCCTCATGACAGGGCTGTTTCTTCCATTGGGAGAATCCGGAATGAGAATGTCCACTGAGGCACTTGCATTCAGCGTGTGGGCGGCCAAAGGTTTTTCAGCGCCTGCCAGCCACTGGCCCCGCTCATGATCAAACCGGGTAAAAATCTGCTTTTCAATTTCTGAACGGAATTCCCGCATCAGGATTTTTATTTTTTCCGACAAGTACTCCCATTCCGGAGCCCTTTCCGCGCCGCCCGAAGAGTCCGGCCGAAAAACATCGTCCAGATAAGCTAGATAAGCCCCGGAGAAGCCCAGTTTCTGACGGGAAGCCAGCTCTCTTAAAAGAGAATCCCGCCATTCCTTCCCAAGACGCAGCCTTTCACCGTCACCTTTCTTAAGAGAGACCTGCCGCACAAATTCGCTCATAAAGGCCTTGTAGAACGAATCCTGAAGCTTGTCGGCAAAGGAGACTTCGCCGAGCATGATTTTTTCATACAGCTCGCTGCCTTCCAGGCTGTCGATATGGGGCGTGATCACTGCGTAAGGAATTTTTTTCTCCCGCAGCTTTTCAGTCATGCTTGCACGATGAAAACCTCCTGCCACCACCACGGCCGGCCCGCCGTTTGGCCCAAGCAGCATCGCTTCCACTTTCTGAATAAAAACAGGATCACGCTTCAGGGCGCTTTCGTAAAAATCACGCGCCGGCTCAAGAAGTTCCGCGGCCTGCGGGGTAAGCTTCAGCTCATGAGACGCTTCATCTGCCTGGAATTTTTTAAACTCGGAAAGGCT
>CAZIQJ010000306.1:0-2156 GCA_964541285.1 uncultured bacterium
TTTCGCCCAGGCTTTGGGGCCAGCGGATGGTACGGCCGCGCTCATCGATAATGCCGGGTACGCCTACGCCAACGCCCACGATCTTGTCGCGGTCGATCTCGGCCTTCTGGATAATCTCAGCGGCCATTTCAACCATGCGCTCAATGACATTTTCAGAGTTTTCGGGCGGTCTTTCAATTTTAAGCTCGGCAATGACATTGATTTCAAGATCCACCAGCACGCCCACAATCGAAAGCATGTTGAGGCCGACGCCGACAATGTATCCGGCTTTGGAGTTGAGCTCCACCAGGACCGGCTTGCGGCCGCCCGTGGATTCATCCAGCTCACCTTCAATCACCAGCCCCTTTTTAATGTAGTGGTTCACATAATTGGAAACCGTGACAATGTTAAGCTCGGTGATCTTGGAAATATCAGTGCGGGAGATGGGGCCGTTTTTGCGGATGACCTCAAGAATAGAGAGGTTCTTTCTTTCCTTGTCCGTAAGAATGCGGTCTTTCAAAAGAATCTGCTTGATCATGGACATGGCTACCGAACTCCTTTCAACCGATGGAGGCATAAAAAAACCTTTTTTTAAGCTTAATTCTGTATTTTAACCGTAAATAAGTGATTGTCAAACAACAAGTTAAGATTTGAAAAAACTTTCTTTAAGTAAATCTTTCGCCCCCTCCGCAATTCCATCTTTATGGAAGCGGTTTTGAATGGAGCCGCCCTTTAAATAATTGCATAAAGCGACCAAAGTCATTCCCTGGTCTAGGGTTAGGTATTGCGGATTGGCCTTTTTCTGGACAAGATTATAGGAATCATAAAAGCCGTACTCCCCATATAAATTAAGCTTCAAAAGATTACGGATGTTCTTGATTGCTTCTTCCGGCAGACTGTCCAGGGCCAGAAAACTGACGTGGGGCGTCACCACCCCAAGGTCCCGATACCCCTTTACGCTCATGCCCTTGACCCCGAATTCCTGGTAAGTCCATCTTCTGCCGCTGCTGGTGGCGGCCGGAGAAATGCCCCAAACCGGATAGCCTTTGTCTTTAGCATAGTCCCGCTGAATCTCCACCGCAACCCGGTCATTCAGGCCCAGGCCCTCAGGCGCCAGCTCACGCTCCTTGAGCACCAGTGTGGGCATTAAAAACTCAAACAGTGATCCGCCCCAGCTGGGAACAATATTTTTTCCCTGATACTGATACCAGCCCTGAAAATAATCCGTGTTGTCCCGTGTTTTTTGCGCGCCTTTGGCTTTCTGATTCTGCCAGGTCCAGGCTTTGGGCGGCGTGCGAAAAAGATACCACCAGTGTTCTTTGGGAATGTTCCGTTTACCGATGGCGTAAAAGCTGGTGGCGCGGGCCTCAGAAACCAGCATTCCGTAGTGATGCGTCTCTTCATCCGGCTTGGGCGGGACGGTGAATCCGACCATGAGCTGGTTATTTTCCGGATCCAAAAAATCTTCAAAATTAAAAGCGTTTAGAAATTTACTGGCCTGGGCCGCAATCTCGCCGTCGAAAGCCTGGCGCACCACCACCAGAGAAATGGCAAGCCATCCGCTGTCTACCGATGAAACATAGCTGCGCGTTACCGCCAGTTTTTTTGTGTCGTAAAAATTATAGAAGAATCCTTTATAGCGCTTCATTTCTCCGAGAGTTTTCAAAATGCCGGAAACTCTTTTCTCTGCTTCGCCGCGTGTGATAAAGCCCAGGTCCATGGCGGAAATAATCGAAAGCAGGTCCATGGAAATGTTGGTGGGTGAAGTGTAGTCCGCGGCCAGCGAGGCGTCGCCTGTGCGGATATGGTCCACGATTAAATGCGTGTCCTTGTCCCGCGCTTTTTCAAAAATCTTCCAGGTATCGCGGGCGATTTCCGTCAGCATGTCCCGGTCGTTTTTCTTCATCAGCTCATAGCGGCGCGGCGCGTCAAAAACCGTGCGGGGAAAACCTTCGAGGTTGTCACGCAGGGACTCAAAGAAAACATCGTTAAATCCGAAAAACGCAATCTCATCAACTGAAATGCTTCCATGCATCTCTTCATTAACAGCGCGGATTTCAAAAGCCATGAGTGAAAGCTGATCAAGATCAAGCCCTTCCCGGAAGCGGGCCATGGGCAGAATCATCTCGCCCCAGCCCTCATTGCTTTTGGGACAAAACGCGGTGATGTCCTGAACA
>CAZIQJ010000307.1:0-2155 GCA_964541285.1 uncultured bacterium
AAGTACCCCTGCCCAAGCCCAGTATTGATACAGGCATGGGGCTGGAACGCCTGAGCTGCGTTCTGCAGGGCAAGACCACCAATTTCGAGATCGACAACCTGCGTCCCATCAATGAAGCCATCGAGAAAGAGCTCGGAGTCAAAGTCCAGACCGATCTGCGGCGCGGCTTGTACGCCATCACGGATCACCTGCGCGCTGTTGTTTTCTGTATGACTGACGGCGTCATTCCTTCCAATGAAGGACGAGGCTATGTCATTCGCAAGCTGATCCGCCGCGCGCTGTGGCAGGCGCACGAAATCGCACAGGGGAAAAAGATTGAAAAGGCCTTCCTGTACAAGATCGTGCCCACTATCGTGGACGTCATGAAGAAACCTTACCCGGAACTCAAGGACGCACAGGAAAGCGTGGCCACCACCTTAAAAGGCGAGGAAGAGCGCTTTTTGGACACTCTTGAAACAGGGCTGCGGATTCTGACAGAAAAAATGTCCAAACTGAGCTCCAAAACCCTGCCCGGAGAAATCGTGTTTGAGCTTTATGACACGTATGGTTTCCCGGATGAATTGACAAAGAAAATCGCGGAATCCAAAGGGTTCACCATCGATCAGCAGGGATTTGACCGCCAGATGGACGAGCAGCGCAAGCGCGCCAAGGATTCCAGCAAAATGAAAGGCGATATTTTTGCTGCGGGCGATCTGGAAAAAAGCCTGTCCACGGTTCCGGAGACAAAGTTTCTGGGCTACAGCGCGCTGGAAGCCCAGGGAAAAGTCCTTCTGGCCATCCTCAAGGACGGCAAAGGCGTCATGGTCCTGGATCAATCTCCGTTTTACGCGGAAAGCGGCGGCCAGGTGGGCGACCACGGCATTTTGAAGTCCGCTTCTTTTGAGGCCCGCGTCACGGACACGCAGAAAAAAGACAAACACTTCCTGCACATGGTCGAAATCACCAAAGGCGCGCCCAAAACAGGAGAAATGGTTACAGCCAAAGTTGATACAGAACGCCGCGCCCGCACCATGCGCAACCACACAGCCACGCACCTTCTCCATGCCGCGCTCCGGAATATTCTGGGGCCGCAGGTCCGCCAGCTGGGTTCTCTGGTTGCGCCGGACAAATTGCGTTTCGACTATTCATACGCCCAGCCCTTGACCGCGGAACAGATCAAGCAGCTGGAAGATTCCGTTAACGCTGAAATTCTGGCGGACAAACATCTGACCAAGGAAGAAAAAGCGACCGATGATGCCAAAAAAGAGGGCGCCCTGGCTTTTTTCGGGGAAAAATACGGCGATAAAGTCCGCGTGGTCACGGTGCCCGGCTACAGCAAGGAATTCTGCGGCGGCACGCATTGCGACAGTACCGGTCAGATCGGCTTTCTTGTAATTACTTCGGACTCTTCCATTGCCAGCGGTACACGGCGCATTGAAGCCGTGACAGGCGAAGGCGCCATTGAGTATGTCCGGAATTTGAGAGGCCAGATGGCGAAAATCGCTCAGAGCCTGAAAACCAGCGTGGCCGATATTCCGGACCGCGTGGCCAAACTTCAGGAAAGCGTCAAGAAACTGGAGAAAGAAAAGTCTCAGGCTCCCACCGCCAAGGCGGACGCGGACAAAATCATGGCAGGAGCTGAAAAAGCCGGCCCTTATCAGTTCATTCCTTATAAGGGGAAAGCTCTGGAATCCGGAGAATTGCGCAATATTTCAGACACTTTGCGCTCCAAAGGCTCCCAAAGTATCTATTTGCTGTGCACTGAAAATGAGGATAAAATCCACTTTCTGCTTGGCGCCACTCCGGACCTTTCCAAAAAAGGCGTGGATGTACGCGAACTGGGCAAGGAGCTGGCCCAGTTCCTGAATGCGTCCTGCGGCGGACGGCCCGACCTGGTGCAGGGCGGTGCTCCGAACCAGGGGCAGCTCGAAAGCAACTGGGCAAAAATTACTTCTCACGGCGTTCAGTATCTCAAAACAAAAGTTCAGGCCTGATTATGCAAGTTTTCACCTGGGACAAACAGACCCAAAAACGTTTTCAGCGCGATTACAGCCACGTTTTTGACAAGACCGTTTTCAAAAAGGTCAACCGCATCCTGACCGAAGTCAGGCAGCGGGGAGACTTTGCCCTGCGCCGCTATACCCGGGAGTTCGACGGTCTCGACCTCGCGCTGAAA
>CAZIQJ010000308.1:0-2147 GCA_964541285.1 uncultured bacterium
CATCGCGGGAAAACCCGAGTCCCATCTGGGTCAGGTCGTTCGTACCGAAGGAGAAAAACTCGGCCGTTTCGGCGATTTTATCCGCCACAAGGGCCGCGCGAGGCACTTCGATCATGGTTCCGATCATGAAAGGAATCTGCATCTTCTTTTCCGCAAAAACCTCGCTGATCACTTCAAGCGCATCCTGCTTGAGCATTTCCAATTCCTTTTTCGCGCCGACAAGCGGAATCATAATTTCAGGAAGCACTTTAACGCCCTGTTTCTTCACATTGCACGCCGCCTCCATGATCGCGCGGACCTGCATTTTGTAAATTTCAGGATACGTCACGGCAAGACGGCAGCCGCGGTGTCCGAGCATCGGATTGAACTCATGAAGCGCGTGAACTTTCTGTTTCACCGTTTCAAGAGAAATGCCCATGACGCTGGCCATTTCTTTCTGGTTTCCGTCTTCGTGAGGAAGGAATTCATGAAGTGGCGGATCCAGAAGACGGACCGTAACTGGCAATCCGTTCATCGCCTTAAAGATACCTTCAAAGTCTTCGCGCTGAATCGGAAGAAGCTTCGCGAGCGCTTTTTCACGGCCTTTAAGATCATCCGCGAGAATCATTTCACGGACAGCGATAATGCGGTCACCTTCGAAGAACATATGCTCCGTGCGGCAAAGACCGATCCCTTCGGCTCCGAACTTGCGCGCAACCTGCGAATCATTCGGCGTGTCGGCGTTCGTACGGACTTTCAGAGTGCGGATTTTATCCGCCCAAACCATCAGCTTTCCAAAATCTCCGGAAAGTTCGGCTTCCTGAGTGTTCAATTTTCCGGAATAAACTTCACCGAGAGAACCGTCGAGAGAAATCCAATCGCCTTCTTTATAGGTCTTGGATCCCACTGTCATCGTTTTCTTGGCATAATCAATTTTCACATCACCGGCACCGGCAACACAGGCCGTTCCCATACCACGCGCAACGACGGCCGCGTGAGAGGTCATACCGCCGCGAGTCGTAAGGATACCTTCAGCAACGTTCATACCGCCGATATCTTCCGGAGACGTTTCGATACGGACAAGCATTACTTCTTCGCCCTTCGCGACCCAGGCTTCAGCGTCTTCAGCATTGAAAACGATGCGGCCAGTGGCAGCGCCCGGAGAGGCCGGAAGGCCTTTCGTGATGACTTCTTTTTTCTGTTTCGGATCAAAGGTCGGGTGAAGCAGCTGATCGAGCGACTTCGGCTCGACGCGCATGAGCGCCGCTTCCGGCGTCAGCATGCCTTCCTTCACGAGTTCCACCGCGATGCGGACAGCCGCGGGAGCGGTGCGTTTTCCGTTACGGGTCTGGAGGATATAAAGTTTTCCTTCCTGAATCGTGAATTCAATGTCCTGCATGTCTTTGTAGTGTTTTTCCAACTTGGAGCGGAGCGCGACCAGCTGCTTGTAAATATCAGGCCACGTTTTCGCGAGGCCTTCAAGCGGCTGCGGCGTACGGATACCGGCCACCACGTCTTCACCCTGAGCGTTCACAAGGAATTCACCGTAGAATTTATTTTCGCCGGTCGAGGGATTACGGGTAAAGCAGACGCCCGTTCCGGAAGTTTCGCCCATATTTCCGAACACCATGGACTGAACGTTCACGGCAGTTCCCAGAAGGCCGCGGATATCAAAAAGCTGGCGGTACTTAATCGCGCGCGGGTTGTTCCAAGACTGGAAAACAGCGTTAATGGATTTGGTGAGCTGATCATACGCATTGTCCGGGAATTCTTCGCCGGTTTCTTTGCGGAAGGCTTCTTTATACTGGCGGACAAGATCTTTCAGGTCGGCGGCATTTAATTCCGTATCCAGCTTGACGCCTTTCTGATGTTTCTTGTGTTCAAGAATGTGTTCGAAATGTTCATGCTTAAGGCCCATGACGACGTTGGAGAACATCGTGATGAAACGGCGGTACGCGTCCCACGCGAAACGCTCGTTCTCGGTCTTAATGATCAAACCCTGAACGACTTCAGAACTCAAACCAAGATTCAGGACCGTGTCCATCATGCCCGGCATGGAAGCAGCAGCGCCGGAGCGTACAGAAACAAGCAACGGATTGTTGCGGTCGCCGAATTTCGCGCCCATCGTGTCTTCAAGGCGCTTGATGTTTTCCTTAATCTGCTGTTCA
>CAZIQJ010000309.1:0-2132 GCA_964541285.1 uncultured bacterium
CCTTGAGTGGCAGCTCGGCCGCGCCATCCTGGCTGAAACCGCGGGTTCCGTTAAAGCCGCAGGCGCCACGCCGGTTTTTGTCATGGTCCCGCCCGCGCGCTGGATCACCGGAACCGTGGAGCCGATACGTGATTCGTTGATGCGTTTTGCGGAACGCGAAAATGTTCTGGCCCTGGACCTTACCCCTTATTTTCAGCAGGCTGTGCGCGAAAAAAATCTGGATGCGTTCTATATTCCCGACGACCTTCACTGGACAGCCGAAGGCCATGAACTGGCGGCAGCGGCCATCCGCAAACTCTTGAAAGAGAAAAGGCTGGTCTCATGAAGCGCCTTTTTTCCTTTCTCTGCGCTGCGGCAGCCGTAATCGGAATTTTTGTTTTCCTGACCGGGGGAGCGCCCTTTATTCCTCCCGGTCTGGAAAGCCTGATCGCTCAAAAACCCGCGCTTCACCGTGTGGCGGTCATGCTCCTTTCGCTCGCCGGCTTTGCTGCACTCTTCGTAAAAAAATGGAAAATCGCAATTTCTCCCCGAAAAATACTCCTGCTTCTTTTTGTTTCCTCGTTTGTTTCCTGGACCGCGGCCTCAGCGCTCCGCTTCCTGAGTTTTGAGGATGGTTTTGACATGGCTATCTTTGTGCAGGCGGTATGGAACACACTTCACGGAAATTTTCTTTATTCTTCGATTAAAGGGGGAATCTGCCTGTTGGGGGACCATATGAGCCCCTTGCTGGCATTGCTGGCGCTTCCTTACGCCTTGGCTCCGCATCCCTTGACGCTTCTGGTGCTTCAGGCCCTGAGCGCCGCGGCCGCGGTCTTTCCGCTTTACCGCCTGTCCGAGCGCCATCTCAAAAACCCGGGAGCGGCACTGGCGCTGGTTTTTGCCTACACCGTCTATCTGCCGCTGCGCAATGCCGTGCGCTTTGAGTTTCACCCCGAAGTCCTGGCCGCGCCGTTTTTGATCTGGGCTTTTGACGCCGCGGACCGCAAAAAAAATATCCAAGCCTCGATTTTCATGCTCCTGGTGCTGCTGTCCAAGGAAGGGGCCGCGCTTTCTGTGTTTGCCATGGCCTGCTTTATTTTTATTCGCCTGGAAGGCCAGAAAAAACTCGCGCTTGCATGGGCCGTGCTTTCAGCAGCATGGTTCGTGGTTTCCGTGCGCTGGCTGATCCCGCATTTTTCAGGCCAGGATTATTTTTACCTGAGCGGCAATTTCATCGCATGGAAAGATGAAGGGATTGCCGCTTTGCTCAAACATGCCGCAAGTCCGTCAAGCGCGGCTTACCTGACCAAGATTTTTGCGCCGGTTGCCTTTCTTGCGCTTTTGGACCCTGTTTCCCTGATTCCCGCGCTGCCGGCGCTGGCGCAGAACCTGACAGCGCGCAATCCCCAGGTTTTTTCCATTTTCTTTCAATACACGGCTTTTCTTACCCCCGCGGTCTTTATTTCCACAGTCTACGGCCTGAAGCGCGCTAAAACCTGGGCCCCCTGGCTTCTGGCCGGTTTTTCCATTCTCATGGCCGGGGTTCCTGAAGGCTATCTGATCAGCCGTTCGATTAAAACCGCAGGGGATCCGTTTTTGGCGGAAACCCGGGCTTTCCTGAAAACAGTCCCCGCAGACGCGTCGGTCCGAACCCATGAATTTCTCGCTCCTTATCTGGCGCACCGCAAAAATCTTCATATCTATGAAAATCATCATCCAAAAGAAGGCGGCAGCCCCGCGGCCCTGGCATCGGACTTCGTGATCATCGGGAATAAATGGCTGGGGGACCACGCGGAAGCGGATTTCAAGGCCGTGGAAGAAGCAGGGTATCGATTGACCTCAAACCTGACGACCCTCCGCGTTTATCAAAAGGTGCCAGGTGAGCGCTAAAAAATTCGCTTTCCTGTGCGCCGCGCTCCTGCTCATATCGCTGGCGGACGGTTTTTTCTTCAGCGCGGCCGTGCCTGGAAAATTCTTCGTAAGCGGCACAACCTTTTTTTTTCACGCAGCAGTCTGCGCTGCGGCCCTGGCGGCCATGGTTTTGTTTCCTGTATCCGCGCCGGACAAGACGGCTGCTCTTGTGCGGAAAATAAAAAGCCTGGATTCCCGGCTGCTCGCCGCAGGAATTTTTGTCCTGTTTTTCGCGGTCCTGG
>CAZIQJ010000310.1:0-2127 GCA_964541285.1 uncultured bacterium
TGGTTTGTAAGCATGCGGTTGAGCTTATCCTTTAGTTTCAGGATTTCCTTCGCCTGAATATGAATGTCCGAAGCCGTACCCTGCGCCCCGCCCCACGGCTGGTGGATCATGACGCGCGCGTTGGGAAGGCAGTAACGCTTGCCCTTGGTGCCGGCCGCAAGAAGAAACGCGCCCATGCTGGCCGCCTGCCCCAGGCAGTACGTGGCAACATCGCACTTCACAAACTGCATGGTGTCGTAAATGGCAAGCCCGGCCGTGACGGAACCGCCCGGAGAATTGATGTAAACGTTGATGTCCTTGGCCTGGTCTTCCATATTCAGAAACAGGATCTGCGCGATGATCAGGTTGGCAATGGTGTCATCAATCGGGGTCCCGATGAAAACGATGCGGTCTTTGAGGAGACGGGAGTAAATGTCATAAGAACGCTCCCCGCGCCCGGTCTGTTCAATCACCATCGGTACAAGATAACCGCTCATAACCCCTCCTGTTTTTTATTCGCTTTTGGCGCTGCGTTTCAGATAGTCGATCGTCTTCTCATTCCGGATCTGTTCGCGGAGAACATCCAGGGAATCTTCTTTTTCCATGTAATACTTGGCCACGGCTTCAAAAGGCTGATTGGCCTGGGCCGCGATCTCTTCAAACTTGGACTTCACGTCCTGTTCGCTGACTTCGATTTTTTCGCGGTCCGCGATCTCATCCAGAAGAAAAGCAACATGCACCTGGCGGCGGGCTTCAGGTTCAAGCTCCTTGCGCAGGTCATCATGCATTTTTTTATGTTCGGCTTCGAGCTCTTCAGGGCTCTGGCCATGATGGTGATGGTGCTGGCGGTGCTGGTGGTTGAAAGCGTCTTCGGTCAGATACTGCAGGCGGCGTTCCACCACTCCGTCCGGGAGCTCGACCTTGTTGTTCTTGACCAGTTCATCAAGAAGCGCTTTTTCATATTTCACTTCAGTCTCACGGTCAAGATTGGCCTGGATGTCTTTTTCGATTTTGGCGCGCAGCTCAGCCAGAGTCTGGAATTCGCCGGCTTCTTTCGCCAGCTCATCATTGAGCTCAGGAAGGGTCTTCTGCTTGATTTCCTTCACCTTCACGGCAAAAACCGCGAGCTTGCCCGCAAGGTCCGCGCGGGACATTTTCTCAGGGAATGTGATCTCAACCTGCTTTTCTTCGCCCGGCTTGAGACCGATCAGCTGCGTTGAAAAACCTTTAAGGAATTCATCTTCCTTGATTTCAAACCAGTCGTCATTGCGCTTTTCAATTTCCTTGCCGTTAACGGTGCAGACATAATCCGCAATGACGAAATCATTTTTCTGCGCGGCGCGGTCCTCAACAGCCTTGTACTGGGCCAGAGATTCGCGCAGGCGTTCCATGGCCTTGTCAATTTCAGAGGCGCTGACCTGCTTTTTCTCTTTTTTGACCGAAAGCCCCGTGACTTTGCCCAGCTTGATCTTCGGGCGCGTTTCGATTTTGGCCTGGTAGGACAGCTTGTCGTCTTCAAAAACAACGTCCTGAATGTCAGGATAGCCGAGCGGGCTGAGGGCCTTTTCCTGCAGGGCCGTGCGGTAGGAGTCGGAAATCAGATTTTTCAAAACAGCTTCGCGCGCCTGGCTTGAATAATGAAGCTGCAGAACGTGCCGCGGAGCTTTGCCGGGACGGAAGCCGGGGACCTTGGCTTCGGAAGCAATGGCTTTATAATATTCGTCAAATTCCCTGGAGATGTGTTCCTGAGGAACCTCGATCTTCAAAACTTTTTCGCAATTCTTGCCTTCCTGGATGGAAATCTTCAATTTCACGGTCTCTCTTTCTGAATCAGAATTTAATATCCCCGGGGAATTTTGAACGGCCTCGAAGGATGGGAAAAAAATGGTCGAGATTCAAAAATCTCGACACGCTCGGCGGATCTGGTAGATCCGCTCTACGCAGGAGCGAGTCTTTTGCAATCGTCGCTCAAAAAACAAAATGGAGCGAGTGGACGAAATTCGAAAATTTCGTCAGGCTCGGCGGAGCTTGTGGCTCCGCTCTGCGCACGATGGAATCTTTCGATTCCCTTTCCCACTCGCCTTAAAAAACAAAATGGAGCGAGTGGAGGGAATCGAACCCTCGTAATTGCCTTGGCAAGGCAACGCA
>CAZIQJ010000311.1:0-2104 GCA_964541285.1 uncultured bacterium
ATAGGATCTAAATAAACATTTCTATTATTAGATTCCCTATACATTGCTGTACCTGATTCAAATCTTAAACTAGAACTTATATTGGTAAGAGGATTCAATAAATTTAAATTATTAGTAAATCTTTCTAAAGATAAAATACCTTTGTCTAATAAACTTAATTGATTAATATTTTTTAATTGATCATTGGTATTTCTTTGATTAGTATCTATTTTTGAACTAATGATATTAGCAGCATTATTACCACCAGCAAAATCTTTTTCAATATTATCCACAATTTTTTGAGACCCTTTCACATAACACGCCGTTCCGGTGCAGACCGTACACGTGTGATCGCCCTTCGGTTTCAGGGAAAAATAGTGGTAAAAGGTCACGACCCCGTAGAGCCTGCTCGGGGGAATCCTCATTTCACCGCTGACATAGCGCATCGCTTCCAGTGGAACATACCCAAAGACATCTTCGACGACGTGCAGAACTTCAATCAAGGCGTCCTGCCGCTTGCGGTGTTTGGCAATCGCTGCCAGAACCGCTTTATACCGCGCGTCCTTTTGCAAAAGCTCTTTAACATCAATTCTTTTTTTCGCTGTCATTTTCATTGCTTAGCTCCTTTAGAATTAGAGCTGCCGTGGCCATTTATATTGATGAATGGTTTTGATGTATTGCGCGCGCTCGAAGGCAGACGGGTTTTCGCACCGCGACTGGCTCAGGGTCCCTTTCATGCTCCGTATGGATTCGTAGCCGTTTTCAATCATCCAGTTTTTCATTTTCACCGTGAGACGCTCCAGGTGGTCGATCCCGTAACGCAGCAGCGCCGCACAGACCATAGTCACACTCGCGCCTGCCATGATGGATTTAATTGCGTCTTCTGAACGCTGAATACCGCTCGTCAGGGCGATATCCATATTCACCCGGTCATAGAGAAGCGCCGTCCAGCGGAGCGGGAGGCGGAATTCAAGAGGCCCGCTCAGGTTCAGGTCCGTACGCAGACTCAGGGTTTCAAGATCAAGATCGGGCTGGTAGAAACGGTTGAACATGACAATCCCCTTGGCGCCGGCTTCTTGAATGCGCTTGGCCATATTCGCAACACTCGTCAGGTAAGGGCTGAGTTTTACGGCCACCGGAATTTTCACGCTCTGGCAGACTTCGCTGACAATTTCAATGTATTCCTGTTCGACGACGGCGCTGGGAATATCAATGTCCGCGGCTATCCGGAAAATGTTGATTTCAAGCGCATCCGCTCCCGCGTCTTCGATTTGGCGGGCAAATTGGGTCCAGCCCTTGCGTGAGGAGCCGTTCAAACTCGCGATGATGGGGATTTTAACGGCCTGCTTGGCTTGCGTGATGTGACGGAGGTATTCTTCGACCCCTTTGACATAACCGGCCGGCTCGGGGAAAAAAGAACCGGCCTCGGAAAAGCTGTCGGTGTTTGCGGTCAGATGGTTTTCCAAAAGCTGATCCTCTTTAAGAATCTGTTCTTCAAAGAGAGAAAACAACACGACGGCGCCGGCGCCCGCGGCTTCCATCTGGCAGATGTTCTCAATGTTCTCCGTGAGCGGCTGACAAGCGGAGGGAACCAGAGGGCTTGAAAGTTTCAGGCCAAGGTAATTCGTAGAAAAGTCCATGTCAGTTTCCTTTCACAGGGGCGGCTGGTTCGACCGGCCCCACCTTGCCCTGGGCCAGGTATTCATAAAGTTTTTGGCGCTGGACCGCGTTTTCAGCTGCTTTTTTAAACAGGATCCGGGCGGTTTCTGGTTTTATTTTGGTCAGCATTTTGAAACGGTTTTCCATCTGCATGTATTCAGAAATGGGCATCGTGGGTGCGCGGTTGTCGAGCGTAAAAGCGTTCTGGTTCTGCGCGAGCCTGTCAGGATTGAAACGGTAGAGCGGCCATTGGCCTGACTGCACAGCGGCCTTTTGATGCTGCATGCCCTGAGTCATGTCAATGCCGTGCGCAATGCAGTGGCTGTAAGCAATAATAATCGAGGGGCCGTCGTAGGCTTCGGCTTCAATAAAAGCCTTGAGCGTGTGCTCATCATTGGCGCCCATGGCAACGCGGGCCACATACACATGGCCGTAAGTCATCATCATGAGGCCGAGGTCTTTTTTA
>CAZIQJ010000312.1:0-2083 GCA_964541285.1 uncultured bacterium
CCCATCCGTGGGTTGAACGACAGGCGCTGGTGCGCGGCCAAGGAAGCGATCGCGGCCTATTCATTTTTGATGCCGAACTTTATCGGGTTCATGCTTTTTACTTCAATCCCGGTGCTGGCGTCGCTTGTGCTCAGTTTTTTGCGCTGGGACCTTTTGTCCGCGCCAAAGTTCGTGGGTCTTCAGAATTTCACGGACCTGTTCAGAGATCCTTATTTCTGGAAATACTGCTGGAACACGGTTTACATGATGCTCAGTATTCCGCTTTCAATGGGCGGCTCGCTTCTGCTGGCGCTGGCCATGAACCAGAAACTCAAAGGCATCCTGTTTTTCCGCACGGTTTATTTCCTGCCCACGCTTTGCTCGGGCGTTGCGATTTACATGCTGTGGCGTTTGATTTACAACCCGGAATTCGGCGCGCTGAATGCCGCGATTTCAAAGTTCGGAGAAATCGTGGGGCTTTCGCTTCGCGGCCCGCAGTGGCTGACGGATGAACAGTGGGCCAAGCCCGCTCTGATTATCATGGGCGTGTGGCAGTCTGTCGGGGGTTATAACATGATCCTTTATCTTGCTGCGCTTCAGGGTGTTCCGCGCGATCTTTATGACGCGGCTGAAGTGGACGGCGCGAATCCGTGGCAAAAATTCTGGGCCGTGACCTGGCCGCAGATTTCCCCGACCACATTTTTTATCGCTATTATGAGCGTCATCGGCGGATTTCAGGCGGGGTTTGATCCAGCCTACATCATGACGGGCGGCGGACCCAACGGTTCGACCACGACCCTTATTTATTATCTTTTTAACAACGCGTTTCAGTGGCACAAAATGGGTTATGCAGCGGCCATTGCGTGGGTGCTTTTTATCGTAGTGTTTATTTTTACTCTGATTCAGTGGCGCTTTTTCGGCAAAAACGTTCATTACTATTGAGATGAGCTATATGGAAACTCCGGTTAAACTCAGAAGGCCTGTTCCTGAACATTTGCGTACGGCAGCGCCTGCCAAAATCGAGACGCTTGAAAAGCTCAAGAGAGCCCTGCATATCCGTACGGGTTTTCAAAAAGCGTTTGCGTATCTTTTGCTGTCAATCGGCGCGATCAGCATGGTGGCTCCGTTTATGTGGATGGTCACGACTTCGCTGAAAGAGGCGGGCGCGGTCTTTTCGTTTCAGAAGCGCTGGTGGGAAGAATGGCTTCCCATGTCCTTTGTCTGGCAGAACTATGTAAAATCCTGGCATGTGGTTCCGTTCGCCAGGTTTTACCTGAATTCGATTTTTGTAACTTCGGCCGTGACTTTCGGCCAGGTCGCGACCAGCGCTATGGCGGCTTACGCTTTCGCGCGCCTGAAGTTTCCGGGCCGCGAAAAGATTTTCTTCGGCTACCTGGCGACCATGATGGTTCCGGGCGCCGTGACCATGATTCCGGTTTTCATTCTTCTGCGCACTCTGGGCTGGGTCGACACCTACAAGGCCATGATCCTGCCTGCGATTTTTACGGCTTACGGAACGTTCATGCT
Organism: uncultured bacterium; assembly: GCA_964541285.1. GTDB lineage: Bacteria > Omnitrophota > Omnitrophia > Omnitrophales > Aquincolibacteriaceae > CAYLPP01. The sequence continues at coordinate 1,507 of CAZIQJ010000312.1, forward strand.
GCGCCAGTTTTTCCTGACGCTGCCCCGGGAACTTGAGGACGCGGCCAAGATCGACGGCTGCTCGTATTACGGAATTTTTTGGAAGATCATTCTTCCGCTGTCAAAGCCCGCGCTGGCGACTTTGACCACGTTTACGTTCATGGGTTCCTGGATGAATTTCATGTGGCCTCTGATTGTGATCAATACCGAAGACAAGTTTACGCTTCCGGTGGGGCTGGCATATTTCCAGAGCCTGCACCACACGGACTGGACGCTTTTGATGGCCGCGTCCGTTATGATGATTCTGCCGATTCTGATTGTGTTCATTTTTAATCAGCGGTTCTTTGTTGAAGGAATCAAGCTGACCGGCATCAAGGGTTAACATGCAGGCTTTGGTGCTGGCTGCGGGTAAAGGAACGCGCATGCGTTCCGAACTACCCAAGGTTCTGCACGAAATTTTTAGCCGTCCTCTTCTTGAGCACGCTCTTGAAACGCTTTCGAAGCTCGGCATTTCTTCGCCTGCCGTGGTAGTGGGCAGCGGGGGAAATGATGTTTGTTCTTTTTTGAAAAAGCGGGGCGTTAAAAACCCCGTGATATG
>CAZIQJ010000313.1:0-2067 GCA_964541285.1 uncultured bacterium
CATCAAAGAGATGATGACGGAGATGGTGAGCCGCCTTGATGCTTCTTCCGAAGCGCATGTCCGTTCCGGCAATGCTTATGCCGTGAGTTATTTTATTGAGAAACTTCCCAAATCTTTTTTTGAGAAAGAAAAGGAGCTTACTCGAAGCCTGTTCGCTGTTTTGACGGAAATGCTCTTCGATCCGGACGGGGACGTGCGGGACGGAAGCGCCAGGGTGCTGGAAGAGTTCACGCTCAAGATCTCCAAGGTTTTCATCTTGGAAGAAAAAGAGCTGATCAAGCGCGCCATCATGGTCCTTCAAAACAATTCTGCCAACGATACCCACAGCAACGCCCGTTTCAGAAGTGAAGAGTCGCTCACAAAGCTTCTTAGGAACCTTCCGGAAGCGTTCCTTGCGGATGAAGCGGATTTTATGAAAGACGTTTTGGCGCACCACAAGTACAGGACGCAGATCGACAAAGACCTGAATCCGCTCATCCACGGCAGCCATTATAATTTTCACGATCCGGAAGCTGAAAAAGTAGGGGCTGTTTTAAAAAAGATCCCCGCAGAATTCATGGAGAGAGAAAAATTGCTTATCCAGGAAGCCATCGATGCTCTTATGGCCAATCTGGACAGCTTTAGGCCGCAGAAGGCCGTTCTAAAGATCCTACAAAGCTTTTTGCCCGTGGTGCCCGGATCGGTCTTTGAAAATTCGGAGGCTTTCAATAAAGAGATCCTCGTCTACCTAAGAGACGCGGTGATGGACAATCAATTTGATTTTGAAGAACTTGGGCACCGCACATTGGCGCTTCAGAGTTTTTTCCCCAAGCTTCCCGAGGCGTTCATCCTGAGTGAAAGGGATATCGTTGTACAAATACTCAATGCTTTGACGAAGAATATCGTAAATGCACCGGGAGAAAAAGTCCGCCGAGCGAGCCCCCTGGCCTTAAAAGCTGTTTTCTATAAACTTCCCGGATCATTCGTCCGGGATGAAAAAAATCTCCTGCAGATCATTTTCGCCAGGCTGATCGGCGGCCTCACCCCCGACAGGCAATATTCCGACGAAGGAAAAGAAAGTATCTTTAAGGAGAGTTTTTTCGCGGTCAGGACTTTTTTGGAGATCTACCCAAGCTTGGCCACCACCAAGGACTTGATCCGTGTCTTTTCTGCCGTGGCCAAGTTCCAGCCCAAACAGAATAAATCCGGCGAGATCCAGCTCCTTCAATCTTTTCTCTCTCAAGAAACAGATCTTGATTACGAATTCATCCAGTCTGCCGCCAAAGCCCTGAGCCGCGAGAATGAGACCGCCGTGCAGGGATTGACGACGGCAAGTATCGGGCGCTACCTCACGGAGGGAGCCTCTTCGAAGGCAAAATTATCGGTCCTGGAACAGAGCATGAAGGGCATTTGGAGAGTTTATAGAGATCTATTGAACAGTCCTTCCGGTGCCGTTCGCTCCGGCGCCGAGCAGGTGTATTGGGAAGGGCTTAAGGGGTTGGTCCATCCATCGGTTGCTGGGGCAAGATTGGGCGCTCAGGGAGAAGTCGCGGCGACCCAAGAGATCATCAAAAAGGTATACGAACCTATCTTAAAGGGCCTCCTGGAGAAGAAAGCGGACACCAAAGACCCCAAAAAACTAGAAGAGATAGAGGTCCAGATCAAGGAGATACAGACTATTTTGGGCCAGCTGGGAGACAACCGGACTCAGATGGCCGCGGTCATGTACCTGCCCGAGCCTTTGAGGAAAAATATTCAAGACCAGCTGGGGGCCGACATATGGAGCGACCGGGAACGACTGAAGAAGAGTGCCTCCCATGAACTTTATTTGGAAAAAGGCCAAGAGTGGATGATCGCCGTGATGTTTTTGTTTCTGATCGAGCAGGAGAGCATGCTGACCGCGGGCCTATCCTACGAAACTTACCGTGATGTTCTCAAAGGCTAGCTGACCGACGCTGATACGCCTTTTTACGAGATCGTTCTGACACACGCCCAGCTTTTCTTTGCCGGCGTCAAACGCACAGAGCTCACCCCCGGTGAGGTCGAGGCCATCGAAGGGATGAGTATCCACCTGTTCCGGGAGGCGAG
>CAZIQJ010000314.1:0-2062 GCA_964541285.1 uncultured bacterium
CGGAGGCGTTATGAGAAGAATCATCGCAGGCATGTTCCTTTTTCTGGCTTTCGGGCCTCTGGCTTTTTCCGGCTGCAAAACACTGCAGAAAAACCCTGTTTATCCGGCCCATGATGAAGTTCTGCGCTATGAGCTTCCTTATGACCTGACTTTCCTCCGCGTGCTTGAAGCCGTGGACAGCATTCCGGGCTGGGACCTGGAAGAGACTGAAAAGGAAAAAGGCATCATCCGTGTCCGCAACCTGAATTTCAGCAAACTTAATGACGCGGATATGGTGGTCCTGACCTTTGTGGTCAAGCAGGTCAGCCGGACCGAAACCTCGGTAGAACTGGGCCCTGACTCCAGACACACTCTGGGCGCAGGGGACATGATGAAAAAAATAGAGCAGTACCTCGGCCGCGAACTGAACACGCTCTGATTTTCAGTTTTCTCCCCCTTTGATTGAGAGAGTATGGACGCGATCATCCTGCAGGGTGTCAAAACCCACAATCTTAAAAATTTTGACCTGATCCTTCCTCACCGGAAGCTTTATGTCGTGACCGGTGTTTCCGGTTCGGGAAAATCCTCCCTGGCTTTTGACACGCTTTATGCCGAAGGGCAGCGGCGTTATGTGGAATCTCTTTCCGCTTATGCCCGCCAGTTCCTCGAACGCATGGAAAAGCCGGACGCGGACATGGTCGCGGGCATTCCTCCCGCCATTGCCATTGAAGCCAAGAACGCCATTACCAACGCGCGTTCCACCGTAGGAACACAGACCGAGATCAACGATTACCTGCGCGTTTTTTTCGCGCGCGTGGGCCGCACCATCTGCCCGGACTGCAAGACTGAGGCCTCCACCAGCGATCCGGAAAAAGTTTCGCGCTTTCTTCTTCAGCACGCGCCGGGAAAAACCGCCTGGGTGCTTTATCCGGTTTCGCTGGGCGACAAGCCTAACGCCACGCTCAAAGCCTTTCTTCCGGAACTGGAGCGCCAGGGGTTCACGGAATTTTTTATGGACGGAAAGCTGCATTCCATGGAAGAGATTCTGAAGAAAAAACTCGGCAAGACCCTGCAGGTGCTGGTGGATCAGGTGGAGCTGCACGATAAAAACCGAAAGCGTCTCGTGGAGGCCCTTGAGGCCGCTTTCCGTTATGGGAAAGGCGAGGCCGGTGCCTTTGCGGCGGGCAGGGCATTTGATTTTTCCGAAGCCCTGCGCTGTTTTACCTGCGGCCGGAACTTCAAGGAACCGGTGCCGAATCTTTTTTCCTTCAACAGCCCGCTTGGCGCATGCCCGGCCTGCCAGGGTTTTGGCCGTGTTATCAGCGTGGACTGGAACCTGGTGATTCCGGATGAACGTAAATCCATCCAGGAAGGCGCCATTGAGCCCTGGACAAAACCCAGCGCCAAGTGGGAAGCCAAGGGCTTGAGAGAATTTTGCCGGGAAAAGAAAATTCCCATGGACAAGCCGTGGAAAGATCTTTCAAAAGAGCACCGTTCATGGATTCTGCATGGCTACAAGGGCCAGTCCTGGTTTGATCATGAAAGCGGGTGGTTCAGCGTCCAGGACTTTTTTAAATACCTTGAAAAAAAGACCTACAAAATGCATGTCCGGATTTTGCTGGCGAAATACCGCTCTTTTGAACCCTGCCCGCAGTGTCTGGAAACGCGCCTGAAACCCGAATCGCTCTGGGTCAAGGTGCAGGGAAAAAGCATTCACGACCTTCAGCTGGTCAGCCTTGAAAACCTCATGGAGTTTTTCGAGAAAATTTCGCTTTCAGATTCTGAGCGTGAAAAAGCCGAGCCTGTTCATATTGAGATCAAGCGGCGTGTCCGGTTTTTGAATGACGTGGGACTTGGCTACCTCAACCTTTCGCGGCTGTCGCGCACGCTTTCAGGCGGGGAAGTCCAGCGTATCCACCTGGCTACTTCGCTGGGCGCGGCCCTGGTGGACACTTTGTATGTTCTGGATGAACCCAGCATCGGTCTGCATGAACGCGACAACCTTTTGCTCATCAACCTGCTTCACCGTTTGCGCGACCTGGGCAATACCGTGGTGGTGGTGGAGCATGAGGAAGAGTTGATC
>CAZIQJ010000315.1:0-2054 GCA_964541285.1 uncultured bacterium
CGGATGATCAAAATGCTGGCGGGTGACCGCGGGCAGATTACGGTCGTCGGCGACCCGGACCAGTCCATTTACGCCTGGCGCGGTGCGGACATCAAAAATATTTTGAATTTTGAGAAAGATTATCCTGCCTGCGGCATTATTCGAATGGAACAGAACTACCGGTCCAGCTCGGTTATCCTGAACGCTGCCAACAGCCTGATCCGCCGCAACCAGATGCGCAAACCCAAGGACCTTTGGTCGGAGCGAAAGGGAGGGGAGCGCATCAGCGTGTTCGAAGCGCGCGATGAAAAGGAAGAGGCTCTTTATATCGTCACGCAGGCCGCAAGAAACGTCCAGGACGGCCGTTCTCTGGCCGACCAGGTGGTCTTTTACCGCACCCATGCCCAGTCGCGAATTCTTGAAGACATGCTTCGCAGGGCCAAGATGCCCTACAAGATCGTGGGCGGCGTCCGGTTCTATGACCGCAAGGAAATCAAGGACCTGATCGCGTACCTGCGGGTCTTGATCAACCCTCATGATGATGTGAGTTTGAAACGTATTCTGAACGTACCCGCCCGCGGGATCGGTAAAAAAGCCGTGGAAACCCTGGAGGACGCGGTCCGCACGGGGAACAAGACTTTTGATGAAGCGCTGCGCGACGCGCCTTTGCTTGATCTTCCTCCCAAGGCCCAGAAATCCATTGCCGCTTTTTACGGGCTTCTGACCCGGCTGCGCGCTCAGGCCGCGGACCTGCGCATTGATGAAATTCTGGAGCAGATTCTCGACAAGACAGGGTACACGCTGGAGCTCGAGGCGGAAAAAACCGCGGAGTCACAGGCCCGGCTTGAAAACATTGAAGAGTTTTTCAGCGTAGTTGAAGACTTTTATGAAAACACGCCGAGTTCTGTGGACAAACCTGACCTGCCGGCATTTCTTGAATCGATTTCTCTTGTGACGGACCTGGACAGCTGGGACGCCAGCACCAATGTTTTGACCATGATGACCCTGCATACGGCCAAGGGGCTTGAGTTCCCGGTCGTGTTCATGGTAGGTCTTGAAGAAGGTATTTTCCCCAACGTAAACTCTTATACCGACAATGCGGATGATCTTGAAGAAGAACGCCGTCTTTGCTATGTCGGAATCACCCGGGCCAAGGACAAGCTGCATTTGAGCTATGCGCGCCAGCGCCGCCTGTACGGAGCCCTTCAGCAGAACCTTCCTTCCCGTTTTTTGATGGAAATTCCCTCCGAATTGTACGAATCCGACCTGGATCCGGTTGACCAGGGCCCCTCCTCAGACGACGATGACCTTTCCATGGATGTAGACATGGATGAGCTTAAGCGTCGTATCATGTTTGATTAGAACAACTTACCACTATCTTTAAACTAAGTCTTTGGGTTGAAAAAAACAGGGTAGTCGTGTATATTTATATAAAGTTTAATTAATCGTTTAATAAAGTGTTTATAAAATCGGTTTGTAGAGAGAAAAAACACTACCTCACACATGCGGACGGCAAAAAATAAAATTCTGCGCACTGTAAGTGCGGTCACGCTTTTCTTCTTTTCCGTGACCACAGTCACCTGGGCTTTGCCCGAACAGGGCTTGTCTATCGTGGCGCCGCGTGAAACGCCGTCATTTCTTCAGGTTGAAATTCCTCCCGACCTCGCGAGCATCGAAGAGGTTTACGAAGCGCCGCCTCAAAATGATCCGCGTCTTGTGCTCCATGTCCAGAATATCCACGGACATTACGAGACGCAGATGCAGATCAAGAAACTTCTGGATTACCTTTACCAGAAATACGCGTTCAACCTTTTGTTCGTGGAAGGGGCGGTGGAACCGCTGAACCGTGATTATTTGCAGCTCTTTGAAGAAAAGGAAAGAAACATCAAGCTTGCGGATTATCTTGCTCGCCGCGGTGAAGTTACGGGCGTTGAAGCCTATCTCATGGAGGCGCCGGAAGGGGTGAAGGCTATCGGTATTGAAGAGCCTGAACTCTACCGCAAGAATTACGAAGCTTTCAAAAAAGTTTTCGCCCAGAAAGAGGAGACGGACGTTTTTCTCACGCGCTTCGAAGA
>CAZIQJ010000316.1:0-2033 GCA_964541285.1 uncultured bacterium
CGTCGGGCAAGAGATTGCCGAGGATCTGGACCGGAATGCCGAACCCGGCCAGCTCGAGCGCCTCGTTGATCTCGGCCGCGCCGAAAGCGGCGGCTCCGGCATCGCGGAGGTGGCGGGCGATCTCGCGTCCGCCGAGCCCGTAGGCATTGGCTTTCACCACTGCCATGACCTGGGGCACGGAACCGGTTTTTCCGGAAACGGTTTTTTTGAGAAGTTTTAAATTGGAAACAAGACGGTCGAGCCGGACTTCGACCCACGCGCCCTGACCAGGCTTCAGGGAAGTCTTAACAGCCTGCGGCATGTTCTTGTTTCCTTTCCTCAGCTTCGGAAAGCCGGAAGTATGAAGGCAGGAGCTTGTGCGCGGGGATGGACTCCAGCCTGGAATCTTTTTTGTCAAACAGCCGGATGAGCGCGTCCGCTGAAGGATGCCAGTCTTTTTCAGGCGCGAAGGAAATTTTTTTACCGCCCAGGTTCTGTTTCAGGAAATCGCCGTGCTTTTCAAGCGCGCTTCCAGCGACATGCGCGCTATCAGGCAGGGCGGCCAGCATTTCCGCGGGCAAAAGCACCTGCGGTTCGCCGTCCGGTTTCCAGTTTCCGCTTTTACGGGTGTAGAGCCGGAAGTAAATTTTTCCGCGGAAGGCGTCAAGCGCCACGGCCAGCTTCGCGTTTTCAGGCAAACGGTCAAAAGCCGTGTTTTCCGCGATCAGGTCCAGGCTGAGCGCGCCGTAGCATTCCACCGCGCCCACGGCCAGAAAACCTTTCACAGTGGCAAAGCCGACACGCAGGCCGGTAAAGGAACCCGGGCCGCGGCCTATAAGGAAGGCGTTTATTTTCTCCAGGGAAACCCGGCCTTTTTTCAAAAGCCGCTGCAGAATGGGGAGGATATTCTCCGCATGGGAAGACAGGCCTTTCAGGCTTTCTGTATAGACCTTTCCCTTGGAAGTTTTAAGGGCCAGGCTCAATACAGGGCTGGAGCTTTCAATAGCAAGGAGTGTTTGCATTAATCCACATTTCTCATCAATTTAGCTGCTGCGTCATCGTATCTGCACGCGTCTGCTTCGTTTTGCTCCTCAGCTGTCCTCAACGTACTATTCAGTACGTTTCCGGAAGCTTCGGTCGCAAGCCTCGCATCCCCATGCATCTACGGCGACTCGTTACGTAAATCGATGAGAAATGCGGATGTGCGGCGTATTCTACTCCTTTGGCGGGGAATTTCATCTGCTTTTTCAGGATGGGAGGGCTTTTTAAAGACTTTGTGAGGAGCTAAATTTTTCTTGATTCCACCGGGGCTGGAGAGCATAATACGCCCCACTTATGGAAACTCACCGCTGGCTTGATTTCGTATCATCCAAGATCAAATCCGAGATCTCCCTTCACAATGCCCGCAAGGCCGAGAACTGGGCCATTGCCCTGCTGGGCTTTCTGGCGCTGAGCTTTGCCTTTGCCTCCGTCGGCAGCCTTGAGCCGGGGAGCATGGTGCTGTTTTCTTCCAAAGTTATTTTCCTGATGCTTTTCCATCTTGTCATGACCTGCTGCGTTTATCTGCCCATGACGCTGGCTAAAGGGGAAAAACCTCTGGCCGGGATTTTCGGCGTGCGCGATTTCATCAGCCTTTTTGTCATGGCCCTTCTTCTTACCTTTTATGCCGGCGTTGTCTGCCAGGTAGGTTTTCAGGCCGCGGGCGCGGCCAAGGAAGTCGGGGGATCCCAGTTTTTTAATTTTATCGTTTGGCTGAACGTCATTCCCGGCCTTTTCTATTTTTCACTCGGCCTGATCTTTCTGGCAGGGGTGAAACTGTTTCCTTCCGGCATCCTGAAATTTTTCAGCGGCCTTTCAAAGGCAGGCACCGCGCTTTTGACCATTCATATTTCTTTTTTCGCCCTGATGTTCCTTGGTTATATGGAAGTGACCAAGATCGGCAGCCCCAACTTTTTCGAACACCTCCGGCTTGCCGGGCTTTTCTGGGGCTTTATCGCGGCTTCCGTGATCCTGGCCGCCAGAAGCTTCCGGCCTTCCCAGCTCGAAGCACTTTC
>CAZIQJ010000317.1:0-2020 GCA_964541285.1 uncultured bacterium
CGGACTTGTCCGGCAGCGAATCATGTGACAATTGTCACATCCTGCATGCCGGGGCATCCGTATACTCCGCCAGACTCAGGCGGCAGGGTCAGGGGCGCATATTTTATTTTTAAGGCCAAATGGCCGTTAATATTGTAAGATCATCAGCGGTTTTCAAAATCGGGGATTGGCGATATGAATTTTAATTATTCAAATGCTCGTTCAAGTTTGAAAATTATTATTACGGTTTTCCTTCTTTTTGTCGGGATCGGGTACATCTTCGGTCTCATTAATATTTATAACCATACTGGAATGAGCTATACCGGCGTGGTGGTCCATTACCGGGGCGCCGCGGGCGAGGAAATGCCTCCCGATTTCGCCTTCGCGAAACTGGTTAATGAAAACCACTTCCATATTTTCGCGCTTTCCATGCTTTTCTTCATGATCGGCGTTCTTTTTTCCTTCACCAGTCTGCCGGAACCCGTGAAGGATGTTTTTATCGCCGCGCCTTATCTGGGAATGTTCCTGGATTTCGCCAGCCTCTGGCTCACGGCTCTGACTTCTCCCATCTTCGGCTGGTTCTCTATCGTATTTGGCGCTTTCATGGCCATGTCTTTCTTCATGCTCATTGCCAGGCCGCTTTACGAGATGTGGATACTTCCATTCTGGAAAAAAAAGTGGGGTGAAAATGTTCCCTGGATGCTCCGGTGAGAATGAAGAAAGGTATTCTGATGATACGAATTAAATTTTTTCCCGCCGTTCTCGCGTTGCTCCTTTTCTTTTTCTCGATGCCTCTCGCGTCAGCCATTAAAGACGAAGGCCGCTCACCCCTTCAGATGGAAACGCTCAAGGGCGCCAAGTATGTCGGCTCAGAGTCCTGCGGCGCCTGCCATGAAAAAGCCGCCAAGGAGTTCAAGGTTTCGACCCACTCGCGGATCAGTGTTCCGGGCGAGGGGATGCAGATTCAGGGCTGCGAAATGTGCCATGGCCCGGCGAGTCTTCACGTGGATGCCGGCGGCGGAAAAGACACCATTCTTAACCCCAGCAAGGACGCGGCCACCTGCTTTCAGTGCCACACCGACAAGAAGATGGAGTTCAACCGCCCTTTTCATCATCCGGTGCTGGAAGGGAAGATGAACTGTACTTCATGCCACAGCCCGCACGGCACGGATGTCCGTCCGTGGTCCGCGACCACGCTCAAGGGCGTCAACGAGACCTGCTTCAACTGCCACAAGGAGCAGCGCGGTCCTTTTGTGTTCGGGCACGAAGCGGTTCGTGAAGGCTGCACCACCTGCCATCAGGTTCACGGCTCTATCCATTCAAAAATGCTTGTGGCACGTGACAACAATTTATGCCTGCGCTGCCACACCCAGATGAATTTCCCCACGATCGGTAAACAGGCTCATGGCGGACGCCTGCCGCAGGGGACCTGCTTTACCGCGGGCTGTCACACAGCGGTTCATGGCTCCAATTTCGACGATCACCTTCGGTATTAACCGGGAGGTTTTATGAAGCGGATTGTTTTGATGGCGGGTTTGTTTGTTTTCGCGGCCGCGCGCCCTTCTCTGGCCGCGCCTGAGGCGGATGTCACTCTTTCCGGCGAACCTCTTCGTTACGCCTACGTCAGCGGGGATCCCCACAAATTCCGTGAACACACATGGATAAAAGAGAACTATGCCGGCGGCGTGGATGAATTCAGTGTCAAGACCCGGAACCTTCCGGATGATATTACCGCGGAAGTTGACGGGCACGCGATCATTGAAGACAATGATTACGAGGTCAATGCCCGCGTTGATAAAAAGGATTTCGGCTACGTTCTTTTCGAGTATCAGGAATTCAGCAAGTTTTACGATGACAGCGGCGGAGTCTACTATCCCTTCTCCAAACTGACCGCGCCGACACTTGACCGCGATCTTGAACTTCAGATCGGGCATATCCGCGTTGAAACAGGAATCACGATCCCTGACCAGCCGCAGATTTCAGTCGCCTATGACAGGCATTTCAAGGACGGTTCAAAATCCCGGCTGACCTGGGCGCCGGT
>CAZIQJ010000318.1:0-1995 GCA_964541285.1 uncultured bacterium
AAAGCTTACACACAGGCTGGAGCAGGAATCGTTGCAGATTCCCAGCCTGATAAAGAGTATGAAGAAACATGCAACAAAGCCAAGTCGCAGATCAGAGCGATTGAACTGGCGCACAACTTAAAATAATCACAACATCACATAAAGGAGTCGTAACAATGGAAGTTCGTATCCGCATGCAGCGCGCAGGAAACCCCGCGCAAAAGACCGTTAACTGGCGTATTGTTGCCGCAAACCGTCCTGAAGCCCGCCAAGGCGGACATTTGGACATTCTCGGTTATTATGATCCAGGCAAGAAGAACGCGCCTTTCAAAATCGATTATGTCAAACTTGAAAAATGGCTGAAAAACGGCGCTCAAATGACCGATACCATCCGCACGCTGGTTAATAAAGATAAAAGAGAAGCTGCAAAGAAGAAATAATTTTGATTATTTTGTAGGGGCGCACAGCTGTGCGCCCTTACGTTTAACCCAAAGGAAAGTCCATGTCTCCCGAGCAAGCCCCGAATCCGATCATGCAGTTCGTTCCGCTCATCCTGATTTTTGGTATTTTTTATTTTCTCATCATCCGTCCTCAGCAAAAAAAACAAAAAGAAATCGCAGCTATGCAGAAAGACCTTAAGGTCAATGACGATGTGGTGACCGCCAGCGGAATCCACGGCACGGTCGTGACTGTCAAGGATAAGACTGTTGTCGTTAAAGTCGACGTGAATACCAAGATCGAATTTGACCGTGAAGCCGTACTTGCGGTTGTGAAGAAGGCCAGTTAATTCTTATTTTAAAAGGAGCTGAATTTCATGTTTAGCAAATTGAGAAACCGAATCTTTTTAATCCTGGGTGTCATGGCCGTTTCTCTGATATGTATTTTCCCGATTCAAAAGAGAATCAATCTCGGTCTTGACCTCAAGGGCGGGATGCATGTCATTTTGCATGTGGACACATCCAAGCTTGAAGCCGCAGCCAAGGCAGACGCTTTGCCTCGCGCGATTGAAATCTTACGTAACCGTATCGACAGCCTGGGCGTCGGCGAAATCGTGATCCAGCGCCAAGGTGATGACCGGATCCTGGTCCAGCTTCCCGGGATTACGGACCGCGAGAAAGTTAAAAAGATTATCGGAACGGTTGCGAACCTGGAGTTCCGCTTGGTGGCAGATGATGCCAACGCGCTCAAAGAAGCTCTCGATGGGAAAGAGGCAAAAGGTTACGCACTGCGTTATATGCAGGAAGATGGATCCCCGGTCTTGTTGAAAGATACGATCGCCGACAAAGGCGACCAGATCCAGGATGCCCGCGTGGACATGGATACACAGGGATTCGGTCAATCCTATGTTTCATTGACGTTTAAAGGGGAAGGCGGCAAGCAGTTTGCGACAGTAACAAGAAATAATGTCGGCCGCCGTTTGGCGATTGTTCTGGACGACAAGGTCATTTCCGCGCCGAATATCCAGGAAGCGATTCTTGGCGGCCAGGCGCAGATCACCGGGCAGTTCACTTATGAAGAAGCGGCCATGCTGGCACTGAATCTCCGTTCCGGCGCTTTGCCGGCTCCGATGAAGATCGAAGAAGAGCGGACCGTCGGGCCGCTGCTGGGAAAAGATTCGATTGACGCCGGGATCAAGGCGTCATTGTTCGGGATCGCGATGGTTTTTCTTTTTATGGCCTTTTATTACAGAAAAGCCGGCTTGGTATCTTGGGTCGCTCTTTTGCTGAACGTGCTGATGATTTTGGGAATCATGGGTTTCTTGAATATCACGCTTCCCAGCAATCCGATGGCTCTGACGCTGCCGGGTATCGCGGGTATCATCTTGACGCTGGGGATGGCCGTCGACGCTAACGTTTTGATCAATGAGCGCATCCGTGAAGAGTTGGATTTGAACCGTCCGACGAAAGCGGCGATCAATGCCGGTTTTGACCGCGCTTTTTCCGCGATCTTTGACTCTAACATCACGACATTGATTGCGGCTGGCGCGCTGTTTTTGTTCGGTTCCGGCCCGATCAA
>CAZIQJ010000319.1:0-1980 GCA_964541285.1 uncultured bacterium
CGAGATGGCCTACAAGAAGACCGGAAGCGGAAGGATAAGGAAACATGTCCAGAACATAGTATTTGGGTCTGGACTTGTCCTCAGAAACACGGAAAGTCTTGTTTTTTTCCCAGTGCTGCTGCCACCTGGGTTCTATTTCATCGTAGGGATATGCCTTGAAACCGCTAGCCATGAATCATTCAAGTCCGGGGTTGGTTATTCATTAATAATGCGAAGGGAGGCCAGCAGGCGGCTCGTTGGCTGTCGGCGCTCCCATAAGGTTGCGCCTCCATCAAAAGGCTCGCCGCCTCCTCTTCGACTCCATTAAAACTGCGAAGGGAGGGAGTCGAACCCTCATGCCCTTGCGGACACTGGATTTTGAGTCCAGCGCGTCTGCCAGTTCCGCCACCCTCGCATGAAAAGAAAAGGCGAATGAGCGAATCAGCTCAAGGCCGTTCTACTCATTCGCCCGTCTCGTAAAAATGGTGGACCGGAGCACCGGCGCTTATGCGCCGGTATCGCCCGCACAGTTTAATGAAGACTGATGCGGGCCCAGCGGTCCCTCAGAAAAATGGTGGACCGGAAGGGGATCGGCGCCTTCAGCCCATAAACTAATTTTGCTAACGCAAAATTCATTGGGCTTCCGGTCGGCCAGCCGCAGCCTCGAAAGCCGCCGCCGCTTCTCAGGTCGCGCCGGCATTAACTGGCTCGGCTGCTCCTGTTCGCTCCCCTGCGTCCATGCCTGCTGACCGTGATTGTATTTCCACGCAGCAGACACCTTGTAAAAATGGTGGACCGGAAGGGGATCGAACCCATGACCTCGACAATGCCATTGTCGCGCTCTCCCAGCTGAGCTACCGGCCCACGTAAGTATTAAAACTGAGTGGGAGATTATAAGGCATGGCTGTCCTTGAGGAAAGGACAAATTCTGCTCCCCTTTTACCCGCTTTTCGAGGATGTGAATTACGCGGAAGCCTTGGCGGCCTGGGAAGCCATGTATTCCTGCATTTTCTCGAAGGTAAACATCAGGGTGCGGCCCTTGACGGAGATGACACCGTCCAGAATTTCCCGGAACTTGGCGTCGTCATTGTACTGCCACAAAAGCTCCATGGGGTTGGAGAGAAGCTTCTGCAGTTCGGCTTCATCCGAAAAACCGATCATGACAGCCAGAACGTTCTTGAAGGCTTCAATAACCGGCTCCATCTGCGGAGAAATATTCTTGGGGTCTCCTCCCGTCAGCAGTCCGATCAGCTTTTCGCTGACTTCCCGCTCCGAGCTCAGGTTCGCGCCGACAAACTGCTGGCCGACCGGCAGGTAATTTTCAAGAGAACGTTCCGTTTCGATTTCAAAAGTACGGATATTCGCGGTCCTGAGCGTCTGGCGCTCAGCTGTCAAAAGCCGGGGCTTCCTGCCCTGTTCATCCATAAAAATAACGCGGTCCAGGCCCGGAAGATCCTTGAGCGCGCTGATACGCCGCAGCCGCGCCTGCTGCGCCAGCGCGTTATTATACTGATACGCGATGGCCACCTTGCGGTCGGAAGGAATATTTTTGTCTTTCAAAAAGTTTTTAAGCATGACGACCATCTGATCCATGACAAAATCAATTTTGACAGGGTCAAGAAGCATGCTGCCCGCAGGTACCGTGCTGCGGCGGGCCTGCGCCGTCTGTTTCAGGGTCTCAATCTCGGCAATCAGCTCATCCACAGAAACCGCTTCCGCCATCAGCCGGACTCGAAGGGCCACATAAGCGGGGTTGAGTTTCTTCTCCTTGTTCTCACCGGTCAGAATCGTCACCACTTCTGACGCCACCTGCCGAAGTTCTGAACGGGCCATCTCTGCATCGCCAGCTTCAGCCTTTTCATCCGCTAAAACCGCGTTCTTTTCGAATAATCTCATAATAACCGCTTCACGGACGGTGCGCGCGTCACCCGTAAGGTCTCCAAGCTGGAGCCGCTGCTTCAGGGCATCCAGCAGCCGCGGGTCATTTTCAGCAAGACCGGT
>CAZIQJ010000320.1:0-1963 GCA_964541285.1 uncultured bacterium
GGGGCTTTTCATGCGGCTGAGCGCGGCTGCCGGAAGCCGGCGGATTGCGATTGAAGATGTGCAGGATGAGAAGTTTTTCCGCGGTCTGGGCTTCAGGAAAAGCGGGGAAAAGCGCGGATCGAGAGGCCGGAAGGATTTTACCATCACAGATTATGCGCTTACGCTGACTGCGGACAGGCCCATGCCGGAAATCAAAATCGAGAAAAGGCCTTCAAAACGCTCTGAAATGCGCTCGGGAGTTCCCCCGGTGGAGCGAATGAGGGAAATGCTGGTTACGGCCGGAGCGCCCGCAGCGCCGTCTGATATCAAGGTCGAGGAGAATATTCCGCATGACCCTGATTTCGATTCTGTGCTGACCGGCGGGGGAGCGGCGTATGTTCCGTTCAACCTGCTGCTGGTTTCATTCGACTATGCGGGCCGGGCGCCGGAAGATTCCAATGCTTACCTCCTTATCCTGAATTCCGACGGCAAGGAAGTCCTGGGCCATGCCAGCCTTGTCTTGAATCCTGACAGTTATTCAGTGAACGGACTTTTTGTGCCCGATTCCATGAGAAAGCAGATGCTGATGCAGCGTTCGCTGGCTTCTCTTTTAATCAAAGGCCGGCGGAAGGATTTATTCACGGACAGCCGTCTCAGCCCAGCCGCCGTGCAGATGTTCACTCGCATGAAAACGGACGGACGTTTTATCGTGACCGACCTTCCCAGACGCGCGTTCAAGGTTACGGCCCGCTCTGAAATGCGCGATCAGCAGGATGAAGGCGCGATCCGCGCCGGGTTACCTCCCCAGAGACCGACAGGGATTGTCACAGCCATCCGGCCGGCGGCGTCTGAGGGGCAAGAAATTCCCGGGAGAATTGAATCTTTCAGCGATTTTGTCCGGACGAGCAAAGATATAAAGAGCCTCAGCCCTGAACTCAGACGGAAAGTTGAGGAGTTTTTGAAAAAGGGAATGGGCAATATTTCCGCAGTAACTCCGGCTTCGCAAAACTTTATGGCCATGAAGTATCTGGAAAAGAAATTAACTGAGTTCCTTGGGTCGAAACAGGGGCAAAGATTTTACTCCTATTCATTTGGCGGCAAACGCATGGAGACCGTTATGACGGGGTACAAGATTGGGGTTGAGCTTCCGTCTTCCGCCGGCGGGATCGCGGTGGTCACGGTGAGTTCTCCGAAGAATGTGCTGGTGTCAGTAATTCCGACCGTGGAGCCTGCAGAGGACAGTGAGATTTCTCCAGCCCGCATGGCTTTGGTTTCCCTGCTAACCAGCATCGACTCGATTTACAAAAATCATACCGGCTGGGTTTTCCAAAGAATTGTGAAGTCCGTGGGGCTTATGGCGTTCTGGTCAACTTTGATGGCCGTGCTGAGCCTTGTTATTAAAGGGTTGATTTCGTATATCATTCCCGCGGGCATTATCGCGATGTGGATTTATCTCAAAAATACTCCGGGGCGGGAAGAAAGGGCGAGGAGCCGTATCCAGGAGTATTTACAGATTGAAGGCCGGCTATCTGACGCGGTCAGACGTTCTGAAATGCGGGCGCCGGTTGATTTTAAAGAATTAATGGCCGGATTTTATCAGGCCGGTAGAGTTTATTTTGACCAGACGCTTGATTCAGCCGGAACTGTCAAGAAGCTGAAGCTGACGAATCATCAGCTTTACTACGTTAGGACGGACGGGCTCAAGCCTGGTTTTGAAGCTGAGCTGCAGGGTGAAGACCTTGTGATTTCCGGCGGGCAGGGGTTCAACGCTTTCTGGAATTTTGTTCTCTTCAAACCGGAAATTCTCATCCGTTTCGGCGCGCAGAAAACCACGATCACCGCGCGCAGCCGCTTTCTGTGGCGGAAGTCTGAAAGAGTCTTGTTTGAATACAATGGCCCGAATCCGGTCGTGAACCTCGGTGTAGACAGAAACAATATGATTTTTGGAAATCACCGCTTCCAGGGCAGGGGGAAACCTGCATGT
>CAZIQJ010000321.1:0-1922 GCA_964541285.1 uncultured bacterium
AGCGCGCTTTGCATGGGGCAGGGTATTGTCTGGGCCAGCGAAGCAGATCTGAAGATTCCGGACCTTCATGAAGGCCGTTTCAACCTGTTCGGCGGATTCACCGGCTACCAGATTCTTCTGTACGGTGCGCTGGTCATTCTTGGCACCGTGGGGCTTTCGCTTTATCAGTTCGTCAAGATCAAGGCCCTGCCCGCTCACAAGTCTATGCTTGATGTCGCGGAAACCATTTTTCAGACCTGCCAGACCTACCTGATGCAGCAGGCCAAGTTCCTGACCATTCTGTTTGCCATTATCGCCTGCGCCATGTCTTATTATTTTATCGGTCTGCAGCATGAATCGCTGACAACTCTGGCCCTGGTCCTTCTTTTTTCCGTGGTCGGCATGGCAGGGTCCACGCTTGTGGCCTACTATGGAATCCGCATCAACACGTATGCAAACGCCCGCACGGCTTTCGCGTCACTTCGCGGTATTCCGTGGGAAGTCGTGAACATTCCGCTGCGCGCGGGTATGTCCGTGGGACTTTTCCTGATTTCTGTTGAGCTGGTCATGATGGTGACCATTCTTCTTTTTGTGCCGCGTGAAATCGTGGGCTACTGTTTCCTTGGTTTTGCCATCGGCGAATCCCTGGGCGCCAGCGCGCTTCGAATCGCGGGCGGTATTTTCACCAAGATCGCGGACATCGGCTCCGACCTCATGAAGATTGTTTTCAAGGTCAAGGAAGACGACCCGCGTAACCCGGGCGTCATCGCGGACTGCGCGGGCGACAACGCGGGCGATTCCGTGGGGCCTACGGCCGACGGCTTTGAAACTTACGGCGTCACGGGCGTGGCGCTTATTTCGTTCATCACGCTTGCCGTGAAAGAGCCGACCCTCCAGGCCAAGCTCATTGTCTGGATCTTTGCCATGCGCTTCCTGATGGACTTCATGTCCGGTCTTTCGTACTTCATCAACAAGGCCATTTCCGAGAAAAAATACAAGAACCTGAAAGATTTTGATTTTGAAGAGCCGCTGACGCGTTTGATCATGATCGCGACAACGCTTTGCATTTCCACTTCTTATGGAATGTCGTACCTGCTGGTCGGCGACCTGCCTGACACTTCGCTTTGGTGGAAACTGGCGTCCATTATCACGTGCGGAACGCTCGGAGCTTTTCTTATTCCTGAATTTACCAAAGCTTTCACTTCATCTCATTCCAAACATGTGCACGAAATCGTGACCGCGTCGCGCGAGGGCGGGGCTTCGCTGACCATTCTCTCGGGGATTGTTTCGGGCTCGTTTTCCGCGTTCTGGAAAGGTATTCTGATCGCGGGCCTGATGTTCGTGGCGTACCTGATTTCGGGGATGGGGCTTCAGACCATCATGCCCCACGCCTCGGTGTTCGCGTTTGGTCTTGTGGCCTACGGCTTTCTGTGCATGGGCCCGGTCAATATTGCCGTGGACTCCTACGGCCCTGTCACGGACAACGCGCAGTCCATTTTTGAGCTTTCCCAGACCGAATCCATTCCCGGCATTGAAAAAGAAATTGAACGGGATTTTGGTTTCAAGCCTGACTTCAAGGGCGGCAAGCATTACCTTGAGGCCAATGACTCCGCGGGCAACACCTTCAAGGCCACGGCGAAACCGGTTCTGATCGCGACCGCTGTCGCGGGTGCGACCACCATGATTTTTTCCATCATCCTGCTTTTGCAGGAGCATTTGCGTGAGGGCGCTATCGCGGCGGCCGCGGGCGCGATTGTTCCCGCGAATATCGGGGAAATCCTTTTGCATGAAAAACTTTCGCTGACCGCTTCTCCCATTCTTCTGGGGTTTCTTTGCGGCGGCGCGGTCATCTACTGGTTTTGCGGCGCGTCCATTCAGGCCGTCACCACCGGAGCGTATTCCGCGGTCGAGTACATCAAGAAAAACATGAACCTGAATATGAA
>CAZIQJ010000322.1:0-1919 GCA_964541285.1 uncultured bacterium
AGCTTCCTCTCGGGTAAAGATCGGAAGGGACTTCCTTTTATAACGCGCAGGAAGATGAGCTTTTGCGGAAAATGGCGGTCTCTGTGAAAGGCGTGATTGCGCCTGAGGATTTAGGCGGTATTACACCCTTTAAGCCGCAAATTGACCGTTTAAAAAATTCTTTAGTGGAGGCTCTCGTCAAAGATTCTCATAGCCCTCAAGCCCGAAAGCTGCGCCGGAATATAAGCACAGTCCATGCTTATCAAGGCCGTGAATTGCCCTTTATGCTCCTTTCGATGGTTCGAGG
The DNA here is from genome assembly GCA_964541285.1 of uncultured bacterium. Taxonomy (GTDB): domain Bacteria; phylum Omnitrophota; class Omnitrophia; order Omnitrophales; family Aquincolibacteriaceae; genus CAYLPP01. Next base: position 287 of record CAZIQJ010000322.1, read on the forward strand.
TGCGGAAGATTTGCCGCGTGGGATCAGCCGCGTGGGCACCGGGTTTATTTCTCCTGAAATGATGAATGTGGCGACTTCGCGGGCCCAGTGGTCGAATGTGATTGTTCTCAATGGGGATTTTTTCACCCGCTCCAAAAACAGGGATGTGGCGCAATTCACAAAACATCTGCTTGCCCTCGCGAAAAGCCGGGGCACTTATGTTCGTCCTCAGAGCGGGCATCTTGATGAAGCGGTGGCTAAAGCCAGCGGAGCGCTGAAAAAAACAGCAGCGTATTATTATCAGCATCGCCATGAGACGCGGGAAATTTCGGATGAATTTTATGAAAGGATTGCGGCCCTTGCAACTGGAGAGTTGGTATCGTTTATTCGGGATAATCGCGGGGCGGCTCAAGCCACAGAAGAGGTCCCCGTCACTGCTCGAATGACTCCGGCTGGTATTATGCATCATATCCAAAACGGAGACGCAATGAGGCGCGGAGTTGTCGCGGATATTCTTTTCAGCGGATTCAGAGAGTTGGGTTTAATTCAGGGGGCGGGAGAACAGATTGACTATGACGAAATTTCGATCGCGAAGTTGATTGAAGAAGCGTTGCGGCAAAATAACGCTTCTTTTGGATTGTTGCAGGAAGCGTTCGACGAAATGGCGATTCCTGCCGAAGCGGATGAAGCTTTCAGGGCAAGAATGCGTGATCTTATTATTCCCTATTTGTACTTTATTACCAATGACCCTGAAATTTTGGAGAAATCCCATGCTGAAATTTCCCGGAATTTTATTTCCCGGTTAGGAGAGGTGATTGATAAAACCAGTATGAATCCTTTGCGCAGTGAAGCGCGTAAAACTCAGGAGCGTTCAGAGCTTAAGGTGTCGGCAGATGTGACAGCTAAAATTTTGGCAATGGCGCGGATGAAGGAGCTTTTTGATCAAATGTTCCCGAAAGCGTACGCCGCGGAAGTATACAAACCGCTTAGGGCAGAAGATAAAAATCGGTTTGTGGAAATTTATACGGCTTTATTTGAAGGCGGTGGGGACGTCGTATTGCCCGCGTCTCTTTTTGAAGGGATGGATGACGAAACGCTTGCGGACTTCTTTGAACCGCTGCTGCTTGCGGCTCAGAAATCAAAAATTGAGAAACCGCGTATTCATATTGCGGGGGATGCGGACAAGAAAGTTTACGGCTATATTTTCTCGAAACGCTTTGCCGGACTTTTCCCGCCGCTCAGCGCGGTCGCCTCTAGAGTGATGGATATCAGCGCGGTCTCTGAAGAGGTGAAGGCTTTTCAGATTAAAGACGGCGTGGCGGTTTCTTTCACGAAAGCACCTTCCGAAGCGAACTGGCAGCCGTCCGCGATTCCTGCCTTGATGTGGGACCAGGAAGCCCTTTCACAATTAAAACCGTCTGAAAGACTTCAGGCCATTCATCGTATGACACAGCTTCAATTTATCATCGCGGACCAGCTTAAAAATCAGCCGGGCGACCGCATTAAGCTTGTCGGCGATCTCTTGGGGAAACTCGGGATTCAGTACACTCCCGGCATTTTGGGTCTTCCTCAGCCGGAGCTCTCCAACCTGCTTTCTGAAACTGTGGGCCGCATGATTTCAAGCCAGCTCACCCAAAAATCCGCTTAATTCACT
>CAZIQJ010000323.1:0-1897 GCA_964541285.1 uncultured bacterium
CCTTTTGAGCCGCGTGCTGGGCATGACCCGCGATATTTTCACGGCCCACCGCTTTGGAACCAGCTGGCAGTGGGACGCTTTCCTTTATGCCTTTATGCTGCCCAACTTTTTCCGCCGGCTGGTGGGGGAAGGCGCGCTTTCCAGCGCTTTTATCCCTGTTTACAGCGAGAAGCTCCAGAAGGAAGGCAAGGAATCAGCCTTTTATTTCGCTAATGCCCTGAGCTCTCTGCTTGCCGTCGGGCTGATGGGGCTGGTGCTGGTGGTTGAGCTGGTGCTTCACTTTCTGATGAAGGCAGACTTCCTTTCCGACCGCCTTCATCTGACGGTGGATCTTTTGCGTGTTTTCTTTCCCTACCTTTTCTTTATTTCCCTTTTCGCGCTGGGTATGGGGATTTTAAACTGCCATAAGCATTTCTTCACGCCGTCGCTTGGCCCGGTCATTCTTGATCTTGCCTGGATCGGCGGTGTGCTGTGGGTGGTTCCCATGGTGGGGCAGATGCCGGAAGTCCAGCTCCGCTGGCTTGCTTTTATTCTTCTCTTATCGGGCATCGCTCAATTTGCGGTCGATATTCCGCCCCTTTATAAAATGGGTTTCCGGTACAAATGGGTGTGGGACATGGCCCATGAAGGTTTGAAAAAAACCTACCGCCTTTTACTTCCCGCCATCATGGGCTTTGCCATTGTTCAGCTGAACATGATGGTGGACATGATCTGCGGCTATTTTGCGGGCCCTGGAGCGAATTCCAGCCTGTGGTACGGCACGCGGCTGATGCAGTTTCCTCTTGGGGTGTTTGGCATTGCCATGGGCACGGCGCTTCTGCCCACGCTTTCTCACCAGGTCGCGCGCAAGGAAATCGAAGAATCCAAAAAGACCCTGTCTTTCGCGCTGCGCAGCCTTTCGCTTATCTTGCTGCCCTGCACGGTCGGCCTGATCGGGCTGCGGTTTCCTATTATCCGCCTGCTTTTTGAACGCGGAGAATTTGACGCTGTCTCAACCGCGCGCACGGCTTCTGTTCTGCTTTTTTACGCTATCGGGCTTTTTTCCTACGCGGGTGAAAAAATTGTGGCCACGGGGTTTTTTGCCACGCAGAACACCCGGATGCCGGTCATCATGGGCGCGGTTTCGCTGACCATTAACACTATTCTGAATTTCGCGCTCATGAACTCCATGCATGAGTCCGGCCTGGCGCTTTCAACTTCCATCGCATCCATTATCGAGTTTTTCCTGCTGGTGCATTTTTACCGCAAGCAGATTTCCGACCTGCCCGTAAAAGAGATTTTCCGGTCTGTAATAAAAATCGGTCTGGCTTCGCTTGCCATGGGCGTTGTGACCTGGGTCTCTTCGGATTTCTTTGAAGGCTTGATGCCGGGTAAATCCATTACGGCGCTAGCGGTCCGGGTGTTTGCCCCCATCAGCATTTCCGTGCTGGCCTATGTGGGTTTCTGCTTCCTGTTCCGTGTGAGTGAGATCCGCGAAGCTTTCGAATACGCTCTTAAAAGACGCAAAAAACAAGAGGCCTGACCATGGTTTCCGCGGACTTGCGGGAAAAGGTCAACCGGATTCCCTTCACGCCCGGCATCTACCTGATGAAAGACGCTTCGGGGATGATCCTCTACGTCGGTAAAGCCCGCTCGCTTCGCAAGAGAGTCCGTTCCTATTTTGTCAATAAGGCCCAGCTTCCCAAGGTCAATGTGCTGATGGGGCATGTCCGTGACATTGATTATGTTGAGACCTCCACGGAAGTTGACGCTCTTTTGCTGGAATCCCAACTGATCAAAAAATACCAGCCGCGCTATAACAAAGAATTAAAGGATGATAAAAATTATCCGCTCCTGAAAATCACGGCGGAAAAATTTCAGCGCATTCATATCACGCGTAACAAGAGTGATAAAAAAG
>CAZIQJ010000324.1:0-1883 GCA_964541285.1 uncultured bacterium
CGGATTTTGTTCAGGGGTCGCGCTATCTGCGCGGAGGAAAATACGGAGCCATGCCTGCCTACCGCTTTCTGGCGACGCGCGTCATGCACCCTGTGCTTTTTTCTCTTATTTCCGGAAAATGGATCACGGACAGCACCAACGGTTTTCGGGCGATCCGGACTTCTTTTTTCAGGGACGAACGCATGGACTGGCGTCAGCCCTGGCTCGACGCTTATGAACTCGAACCGTATCTTTTTTATCAGGCCATCAAGCTCGGCTACCGCGTGGAAGAGGCGCCGGTCTCTAAAATTTACCCGGACAAGAAACTGGGTTACTCCAAAATGAAGCCGGTTTCCGGATGGTGGAGTATTTTAAAACCGCTTTTTTATCTGGCTTTAAAGGTGAAGAAATGAAAAAGAAACCTCTGGAAAATGTGCGCGGCGTTGTTTTGGGAGAGATCCGGGAAATCCTTGTGAACAAGGGGATGAACCCGGCGCCTGAAGTCACGCTTTCGACGCGTCTGTTTGTTTCAGGTTCGCTGCTTGACTCTCTGGACATTGCCGAGCTGATTGTGCGCCTCGAAGGCCTTTTGGGCCGGGATCCTTTCAAGGACGGCGCGGCCGCAGTGCGCACGGTCGGGGATTTGATCAGTTATTACGAAAAGAGCGGAAAGAAAAAAGTTTGACGGACGAATTTAAAAACCATCCTTTCCTCGGGCGCTTCCGCGCTTTTGGAAATTCCATTTTTATCCGCTCCGCACACGGAAGCCTGTCTTACGCAGAGTTTGAAGCCCATATACGCAGGCTGACCGCTGAGTTCTGCGCAAGGCCTGAAAAAGCCTTCGGCCTCTGCCGGCTGGGCCTGGCGGATATGCTCGCGGCCATGATCGCGGTTGAGTTTTCAGGCCGTGACGCGGTGCTGATCAACCCCCAATCCACGCCCGCGGACATCGAGCAGTTTTCGAAGCTTGCGGGTTTCAGGACGGTCATCTCTCCTGAAAATTTTCCTGCCGCCGGCGTCCGGTCTTCCATCCCCGAAGCCTATCAGCCTGGCCGTATTCTTTTGACCACTTCCGGGAGCACCGGAACGCCGAAAGTAGTTTCACGCGGCTGGGACAGCCTTCTTCCCGGAATTTCTCAAACTGCCGAAGGCGGAAAAGCGGTCTGGCTTTTGACTTACGAACCCACAAGTTTCGCGGGGCTGCAGGTTATTTTGCATGCCATGCTGAACGGCGCCCAGCTGGTTGAAGCCGGAAATGATCCGGCTGAAGTCATGCGGCGTTTTCCTGTGACGCATATCAGCGCCACGCCGTCTTTCTGGCGTAAAATTCTGATCCAGACGGGAAGAAGCTCGGATCTTTCTTCTCTCAAGCACATCACGCTCGGCGGCGAGGCTGTCACGCAGGACCTGCTTGACCAGCTTGCAAAACATTTTCCCGGGACCGGCATGACGCATATTTACGCGTCCACGGAAATGGGCGCGTGCTTTTACGTCAAGGACCGGAAAGCCGGGATCCCCGTGGAGATGCTTAAGGAGCATTCCGGCATTGAGGGAAAAATCGAAAACGGCGAGCTGTTTCTGAAATCCAGGCGCGCCATGAAAGGCTACGAAGGCAGGCCCGGCTTTGACCCTCAGGGCTGGTTCGCGACAGGCGACATGGTCCGTGAGGAAAACGGGCGCATTTATTTTTCAGGCCGCAAAGAAAATATTCTGAATGTCGGCGGCTACAAAGTCTATCCCTATGAGGTGGAAGAGGTTATTTACCAGGTTCCGGGCGTGCTCCACGTCAAAGTCAGCGGGGAGCCGTCGAGTGTTCTTGGCCAGATTGTGCGGGCAGACCTTGAGGTAAGGCCGCAGGAGGATGAAGCCGATATTAAAAGGAAGGTCCAGGAACTCTGCCGCCA
>CAZIQJ010000325.1:0-1870 GCA_964541285.1 uncultured bacterium
TCGGCGACCTCCAGATGCTTTTGAACACGCTGGAGCCGCATGAAATCGCCATGAGCGGGGTCACGCGCACGTTTCAGACCATCCGGCTTTTCAAGCACATGACCGCGCTTGAGAATGTCATGGTGGGCGCGCATATCCGCACCTGGCCGAACCTGTGGGACTCCCTGATGCAGACCCGACGCATCCGCGTGGCTGAAAAACGCCTGCGCGAACACGGCCACCGCCTCTTGAGTTTTTTTGGCCTGAATACAAAGGCTGGCGAGCTGGCACGCAATCTTTCCTACGGCCACCAGCGCAAGCTGGAAATCGCGCGCGCCCTGGCTTCTGACCCCAAGCTTCTTTTATTGGATGAGCCGGTGGCCGGCATGAACCCTTCCGAGAAAGTCGAGTTCCTGGAGTTGATCCGGAAAATCCGCGACAATGGCGTGACGATTCTTTTGATTGAGCATGACATGAAAGTGGTCATGCCGGTTTCCGACCAGATCGTGGTGCTGGATTACGGCAAAAAAATCGCGGACGGCACGCCCAAAGAAATTCAGAGCAACTCGCGTGTTATCGAAGCTTATCTGGGGAAGGGAAAATAATGCTCGAGGTTTTTGATCTCCATTCAGGTTACGGAAAAATCGAAATTCTGAAGGGTGTCAAACTTTCCGTTCCCGCTGGAAGCATTGTGTCGTTGATCGGATGCAACGGCGCTGGCAAAACCACTTTTCTTATGACCGTTTCCGGGATTGTGCCCGCGCGTAAGGGGTCGATCCGCTTTGAAGGCAAACCCATTGAAAACCTTTCGCCTGACGGCATTGTCAAACTTGGGATCACTCAGGTTCCCGAAGGCCGCAGGATTTTTCCCCGCTTGACCGTTGAAGAAAATCTGGACCTGGGCGCCTACACGCGCCGTGACCGCGAGATCAGCAAGGACAAGGAAGAGATGCTGGAGATGTTTCCGATTTTAAAGGCCCGCCTGAAGGGCCTGGCGGGCAATCTGAGCGGCGGGGAACAGCAGATGCTGGCCATGGGCCGCGCGCTCATGGGGCGTCCGCGGCTTCTGCTGTTGGATGAACCTAGCCTGGGCCTTGCGCCCAAGATTGTCGAAATGGTTTTTTCCCTGATCCGCAAGATCAGCGAGCGCGGCATTACCGTGCTTCTTGTGGAACAGAACGCTTTCAAAGCGCTGGAACTTGCCGATTATGCCTATGTCATTGAGAGCGGAAAGATTCACCTTGAGGGCATGGGGAAAGATCTTCTGAGTAATCCCCAGGTCAAGCAGGCCTACCTGGGCGAATAGGGCGAAAAGAACCCCGGCTTAAAACAGACAAAGCCAGGGTTCTCTCTCGGGGATTCTTTCAGGAGCCAGCTTCGCTTTGTTGGATGCGGCTGCCGGCAGATTCAAGTTTTGAAACCCTGTTTCAGGTTTCTCAAAAGAATAGATTGCAAACGCCGTGCCAATCGTACAAATTCTTCTTTGCAGGATTCTCCCTTTGAAACCGCCGGGTATGGTATGAAAAGCCGCTTGACGATACAATTTTGTGGCTGTGCGGTGGAGTCCTGAATTCAATTTTGTAGAATCCCCTTTACCCTGAGAAGAACTTTTGGCATGATGTCTGGCTCATGACCTCAAGAAGAGTTGACGAGAGCAGGCGCGTGAAGAAAATTTTATGATGATTACCAAGAAAGTCGAGCGGCCCAGAGACCTTAAATGGTATCAGGCAGGTGCCATGCTGTACGGGGACTGGGGCACCAGCAAGGCCTATGTTCTTGGTATTGCGTTTGCGCTGGCCGGTCATGCTTCCTGGTTTTTCCTGGGGCTGATGTCGGTACTGACAGCTCTGATCGGCTGCTGCTATATGGTCATCTGCCGCCTTTATCCCAA
>CAZIQJ010000326.1:0-1579 GCA_964541285.1 uncultured bacterium
TGTAAACGGTTTTTTCATCCCACGCGTCATAAACCATTTTACCCACCAGCTCTGTGGGGGACGCGGTTTGAAAAAAGAAGACCGCTTCCTTGAAAAGAAAAACAAAAATCAGCGCGATGATGACCGTTGAAGAGAGTCCAGCCAGAAAAAGAAGTTTTTCAATGATCCGTTCGCCCAGATGCCGGGTTTTGGAAGTCAGCCTGGCCCTGGAAGAGAGAGACCCTCCCCGGAGTTCGGAGACCGGGGAGGGTTTTTGAAACAGGACAGCGGTTTTTTTTTGCATTTTATTTTTTGGGAAGCGGAACAAATCCTTCATTGGCGACATGCTTCTGCCCTTCTTCGCTCATGATCCAGTCAAGGTAAGCCTTGATTTCGCCTTTCGGCCGCACTCCGGCGTACATGTACAGATAGCGCCAGACAGGATAGGTCTTGTTCCATGCCGCCTCGAAATCCACGCTGCCGTCCGCTTTAAGAGGATTAACGGCCGTGCTTTTGGCGTCTTTCTTGACCGAAAGGACCTTCAATCCGTCCTGGTGGGTAAAGTAGCCCACACCGCCGTAGCCGATGCTCGCCGGGTCCTTGGTCACGGCATTCACAACAGCGCTTGTGCCGGGAAGGGTCTGAGCGTCCGCGGCAAAGTCTGCGTTCTTTAGCACAAATTCCTTCACAAACTGATAGGTTCCGCTGGAAGATTCACGGCTGTAACGGACAATGGCGCCGGGATTTCCACCGACTTCGCTCCAGTCATTGATCTTGCCGGTGTAAATTCCCATCAGCTGTTTCAATGTAAGCTCATTGACCGGGTTGTCCTTATGCACCACAAAAGCCAGGCTGTCGATGGCAACGCGGAATTCTTCAGGGTAATAGCCCGCGCTTTTGGCTTTATCAATTTCCTTTCCCTTGATGGCGCGGCTGGCATTGGCAAGATCGGTCGTGCCGTTGACTAAGGCCGCGATGCCTACGCCGGATCCGCCGCCGGTCACCTGAATAGTGGTTCCGGGGTTGATCTTCATATATTCCTCAGCCCAGCGCTGGCCGAGAACGACCAGTGTGTCCGAGCCTTTCACGGTGATGTTGCGCGCCGCGAAAGAGGGGGACGAAAGTCCGAGGGCCATGACAAGAAGTAAGGCAATTGACTGTATTTTTTTCATTTGAGTCTCCGTGATAAGTTTTATTTTTTTCATATTTTTGGAACTCCTTAAAATTTCCAGACCAGGTCGAGCTGGAAGCGGCGCTGCTGCTCATCCAGGACGGTGCTGGTGCCGGAGTTCAGGTTTTCCACGAAGAACGCGGCGCCATTCAGGGTCAGGCTGTCGGTAAGCGCGTAACCGAGCTTGAAGACATTGCCGCGCTTGCCGGAGTGACCGCTGATGCCGAAATCGCTGTCGCAGGCGGTGCGCTACGCGACCGGATGCGTGATCTCGTGCGGAATGATCCCCTGGCGGCCAAGGCCGTGCAGGTGCTGGTGTCGAACATCGTCGGCACAGGCATTCGGCCCCGGGCTGCCGCCGCCGATCCGGCGCTGAACAAGTTGGCCGATGATCTTTGGAAGCGGTGGGCGCCGCGGGCCGATGCCGAT
>CAZIQJ010000326.1:1589-1860 GCA_964541285.1 uncultured bacterium
CCGCGCTTGCCGGAGTGACCGCTGTTGCCGAAATCGCTGTCGTTGAAACCGGGGACAGCGTTGGCCGCAATGTACTTGTAGGCCCAGCTGGCTTCCCAGTCGCCTTTCTTGGTAATACCGCCGAGCTTCAGACCAAAGGCCCAGGCCGTGCGCTCATCAAGGCCGATAGCGCCCGCGGTATCAGACGTGTTGTTGTCCTGATCGAAGTCTGAGAGAGCGCTTTTGGCATTGTAGGCAATGTCATAAAACGGACGAAAAGGAACGCCCATGG
>CAZIQJ010000327.1:0-1849 GCA_964541285.1 uncultured bacterium
ACAATCCGCTGAATCATGGGCCCTTTCAGAGAATTATCGAACTCAGCCTGAAAGATCCTGCTTTTGCACGTCTGGCCGGCCGGTATTACGGCGCCGTGGATATATCTGAAAAAGGCCATTACCAGCCTCTCCCTTTGAAATGGCACAAGGACCAGCCGGAATTAAACCAGAAACCGTACGCGGACATTGCCGTGGGGCCGTCGCAGATTCTGCATTTGCGCGCCTTGCAGGGACTGAACCGCAAATTTGTGTTCGTGGACATTTCTCCTTTTGTGGCGGCTTATATCCAGGGCGCGGCCGAAGTCATGGGGCTGGACAATGTGGAAGCTGTGGAAGCTGACGCGTACAAACTGGACCAGCGCTTTGCTCCCGGAAGTTTCACCGACCTCAGGCTGCGTAATGTCATCAACCATTTGACAAAGATTTCCGACGACTGGTACGAGAAAATGGCTTCGCTTGTCGCCCCGGGCGGCAGTTTAACGGTTTCCTACTTTCCTCCCGGCGACCGGTATATCAAGGGTGATCTCGATACGGTCATGCGGGCGCATAACGTGCCGCGCAATGACGCTCTTGTGCGTGAATTCCGGAAACGCCTTTTGCCTCAGGGCTGGACCTTGAGATTCGGACACGAAAATCTGGACGGAACTTTTGAAGAGGGTGTCAGCGGACGTTCGATCCGTGGCCAGGACTATTCCGAGACTCTGGTGATTTTCACGCGGCCCGCGCAGACAACAGCAGAGCCCCTCTCCGCAAAAGAAAAACGCTCTGAAATGCGTTTGCCGGCAATCCCGGAGGCGGAAGATTTTGAGCGCAGGGCTGTGGAAGCTGAAATCGCTTCAGCCACGACGATTCTTGACCGCTATGATCTCGGAACTGCCCAGGATATCCGGGGTACGGCTTCCGGGCTTGGAGAAAACGGGAAATCTCTGGAGCTGATCACTGACCGCGGGCATTACATCATCAAGCCGGTCTCCACCGCGCTGTTTCCAAATCTTAGGGACGGAGTAAGGTACGAGGCCGCTATTGTCCGGGAGTTAATGCGCAAGGGGATGCCGGTAGCGCCGCTGATGGCTTCCACAGCTGGAGATGCCGAGTCTCCCGAGGACCGGTTTTTTGCGCTGGCCGGTCCGGACAAGGCTTACCTTATATATGGCTATGTTGAAGGCCAGACCATTGAGAGGGACAATGCCTCAGACGCGCAGTTTAACAGCGCCGTCGATGCTCTGGCCGCCATGCACGACGCGCTGAAAGATTTTTCAGCTCCCTCGGCACGCGGGAGGGGCTCATCACTTGATTTTGATGTCCGCAAGGAACGGATCCGGGAATTGCGGGACACTATTCTGAAGAAGAAGCGAGAGGTCCCCGGTTATACCCCCGGCCGCGGTGAGCAGTTTGTCATTGATCACGCGGATTTCATTCTTGAGCAGTTTGCAAAGCTTGAGACAGACCTCAGCCCTTCCCGCTACAACGCGCTTCCCAAGACCCACATTCATGGCGATTACCACTTCAATAATTTGAAATTCCAGGGCGAAAGCCTTGCCGGATATTTTGATTTTGATCATTTGCGCGGGGATGAACCCAGGGTCATGGATTTCTTCGGCGGGATCTTTGATCTCAAGGCAGGAGAGCCGCCGGTTTTTAATACTCCGGGCCTTGTCCGCGCCGTCAGCCGTTACGAAAAAACGTCTCCGCTGAGCGCGGAAGAAGAGGCTTTGCTGCCGGAAATAGGCAGACTCAAGCTTCTGGACATGTTGAGCTGGATTGTTGTGCCGGAAAAACTTTCGGAGCGGCGCAAATACGCGGAATCTCTCGCTGCCGTGCCTTCCATCGAGCAGCCGGCCGCGATTCT
>CAZIQJ010000328.1:0-1847 GCA_964541285.1 uncultured bacterium
GGCTATAGCGTTTGTGTACGGCATTCTTTTTGCGCGCGCGGAGCGCGATTCATTCGGCCTTATTTTGACACCGCTTTTGTTTGTTTTAACGGGTGCGGCGTGTCTGGCCTTCCCCATTGAAAGCACCTCGATGAAGTATTCCCCGAATGTTTTTTTTGCTGCGCACATCCTCAGCGCTTTTTTTGCTTATGCGTGCTTCACCGTTTCTTTTGCGGCCGGCGTTCTCTACCTCATTCAGCAGCATGAATTAAAAACCCACAAGACGGGAACTTTCTATCATCGTCTGCCTGCGCTTGAGGCATTGGAAAAGCTTATCTTTCAGCCCATGATCCTGGGCGCAGTTCTCCTTTTTACAGCGATCGTGGTGGGTTTTCTCTGGTCGAGGTTCCAATTCGGTGAATTCTGGCTGACGGATCCCAAAACCATCGCGACCTTTTTTATTGTGGTGGCATATTCAGAGATTCTCTATCTCCATTATGTTTTTTCCATGCGGGGCAAACGCGTTGTGGTTTTCAGTCTCGTCGCTTTCGGGCTTATGATTTTTACTTTTGTCGGACTGCGGTTTGTCGAAGGCAGTCACAATTTTCTCCAGTAAGAGGATTTGAAAAATGCCTTTCTTTTCCTACGGCATTCATCATAAAAATACGCCGGTTGAACTGAGGGAGAAGCTTGCCCTCGATGCTCAAAGCCTGAAGCGGGCGCTCGAGTTTTCCAAAGAGCTTTCGGTGATTGAAGAGCTTGTCATTCTTTCCACCTGCAACCGTGTCGAGTTCTATGGGGTTGCCCGCTCTTCGGAGACCCCTGAGATGGGGCTCCGGGCGTTAATGTCCAAAACGCTGGGGCGCTCTTCGGAAGATTGCTTCCGGAGTGCTGAGCTTCGCCGGGGCAAGGAAGCGGTCCGTCATGTGTTCCGTGTTGCCGCAGGGCTGGAATCGCTCGTTGTGGGTGAGAATGAAATTTTGGGCCAGCTTCGCGAGGCCTTCCGCTCAGCGGCGGAGGCGGGAACCACACACTCGCTTCTTTACCGGCTGATGGAGAAAGCCTTGAAGATTGGCAAGGATGTCCGAAGTCAGACGCGCATCAACGAAGGCGCAGTCAGCATCCCTTCAGTGGCAGTGGAGCTCGGAGAAAAAATTTTCGGCAGACTTGCCCGTGAGAAGGTCATGGTGCTGGGTACCGGGGAGATGGGAACGCAGACGCTGAGAAACCTGAAGCTTGCCGGAGCTGAAATCCTCTATGTGGTCAGCCGCGACCCCTCTGCAGGAAAACCTGTGGCCGTTGAATTCGGAGCTTCGTGGCTCTCCATGAACGAATGGGAAAACAAGCTGGGCCAGGTGGATATTCTTATTACCTCAACAGCCTCTCCTGAACCGGTTGTTTCCCGGAGTCAAGTCGAACGTGTCATGAAGGCCCGCCGGCAGCGCCCGCTTTTTCTGATCGATATTGCGGTTCCCCGTGATGTGGAGCCCTCAGTGCAGGAACTTGATGATGTCTATCTCTACAATATCGACGATTTGAAAGGGGTTGCGGAATCCAACCTCTCCTTGCGCGGCTCCGAGGTCAAGGCGGCGGAAAAAATGACAGAAGAAGCCGTGACGGCTTTTACCGGCTGGATGGAACAGCTTTCCGCGCGCCCGACACTTTCACGCTTTGAAAACTTTGTTGGTAAAATTCTGGACTCTGAACTGGAAGAGGCTTTCCGCCGTGCCGGCATGACTGAAGCTGATCAGCTTCAGCTCAAAAAACGCATTCAATCCCAGATCCTTCATTACCCGCACGAAAAGATCAAGGAGGCCTCCCAAAACGGCGGCGTCCGCCGTTACCTTGAAGCCCTGCACTCGCTGTTT
>CAZIQJ010000329.1:0-1844 GCA_964541285.1 uncultured bacterium
GCACATATAGGCCACCGCGTCCGCCATGGAGAGGATCGTTCCCCCGTAAATTTTCCCGGCGGGGTTGGCATGCTGGGGCATCATCAGGTAAGTGGTCTCAACCAGAGAGTCTGAAACTTTTTTTGCTTTCTCTTGCATCGACATGAAGGGAGTCCTTTTAAAACCGGTAAAGGGCCGCGAAGTTCGCGGATAGAAAGTTATCATACACTCCCGTTAGTATTTTTCAATCAATGAAAATCAGTAGGAACATCCGGCCGTATTTTCAGCCAGGCAAAATCAGGAGTGAAGCCGTTTTTATTCACGGCTTCAAAACCTGATGCGGAGGGTTTATCTACAGGCTCAGTATTTGACTTCCATATGCCACGAAGGATGGCGCAAAATCCTGTTAATTTCTTTGGAGTTCGCTCCGCAATCCCGGGCGCGCTCGACCCACAACGCGCAGGTTTCATAGGCTTCTTCGCGCAAGGCCTTTTGGAGATACAAAAGGCTGAGGATTTTTTCCGCGCAAACCGCGGTTTCTGCCGTTTCCATTTCCTGAAGCTGCATCATCATATTCACTCCCCTTTCAGTGTAGACACAGGTAATTATTCAAAATCCATGCCAATCTGCGGGATACAGGGAAAGACCTCCTGTCTGTGTAAAAAACAGGCAAAAAAGTAGGTTTTCACGACAAAATTGAAGCCGTGCCCCCTTTCCGGGTATTTGATTTCCTTAAAAGTTCCAGCCATTCTTGTAGCAGCGTTATCTATTCAAATTTCTCTATAGATAGCCGAAAGGGGTAAATAACAAGGAGCGCGTAATGAAGCCATATTACCGGACTGTTTTTATTCTTCTCTGCATGACTTTCTCAGCTTCACTCCTGCAGGCAGCTGCTCCGGAGGGCAAGACCTCGAAACCAGGAACTGCCCATCCCCAGGTGCAGCAGGATAACGGACAGAATCCGGGAAATCTTCCCGGATTTGAAGCTTTTGGACAACCTCTTCCCGGCATGAAACCCTCCCCGGAGAACGAAGATGTTTTGAACCCTCTGGACTTTACCCGGAATCCAGGCGCCATGCGGCCCGCGGTCAACTCCGGCATTGGAAACAACCCTGGGGCTCCAGGACTTCCGGAATTCGGGAACGGAAAACGCCCAGGCCCGGGCACCCAGCTTCCAGGCGCTTATCAGAGACAGGACAGAAAACGCCAGCCGCCGCCCGATCTCAGAAACCCCAAAAACAATCCCCAGGACCCCATGGCCGCGGCAGGGTTTCCGCAGGATCTTCTGGGAGGCAATCAAGAGGAACCGGAACAGAAAAGAACACGCACTCCCGGCCGTAAAGACCCTGATGGAACAGAACCCAAAGCCCCGGAGCAATTCGACGATTCCCCTCTTTCAGCAGTTTCCTGAAACAAACCAGCCCCTTTCTTCTCCGCAGCGCGCCGATTTTCTATTTTAGAGACTTTTTACAGCCTCTGTAAAATCTCTCCGCCATTTTTGACAATCCCCCAAACGAAAGCTACCATTTAAATGGAAGGATCAAAATCCACTCTATGGACAAAGAATGAAAAAAGATGCTGTCGGTTTAAAAATAAAACGCTTCCGCCGAAAAGCAGGGCTTTCACAGGACAAGCTTTCCAAGGCCGCGGATGTGGCACTTAACACCATTGTCAAAATTGAAAGTGAACGCCAGCCCAACCCCACCCTGGACACCTTGAAGAAAATAGCTTCAGCGCTCGGGGTGCGTGTGGGCGACCTGATTGCGGAGTAAAAATGAACCATGCCGGCGGCAGCGAAAAGATCCGGGTGCATGCAGACCCTGAAATCCAGGATCTGATCCCGGGATTTCTTAAAAACCGGTCTA
>CAZIQJ010000330.1:0-1832 GCA_964541285.1 uncultured bacterium
GGAAAGCCGGTTTCGGTATACGCAGTTGTGCGTAATTCAGGAAGTGAGCCTGTGCGCAACTTTTATGTTTCCGCCAGTATATTGCGGAATGGGAAAACGCTGCGTACTGTGGAGGCTGTACCGGTGTTGTCTGAATTGCCGCGGTCCGCTTCCGGGCTTTCGCTGCCCGTCGAACTCGGTGTTTTTGAAGAAGGAAATTACGAGGTGTCCATGACTGTGGATTCGCAGGACCAGATTGATGAAACTAACGAAGATAACAACGTCCGGAGCGTAAGCTTCCGCGTCGGAGCTTCCCGCGGAACCGAAGGGATGGGGTATGGCTATTAACAGCCGTACGTGTTTGATTCTTTTTTTATTCATGTCTTTATTTTCTTTTCATTCTGCGCACGCTGAAAAGTCTGAAGCTGAAACCAAAAAAGCCGCGGCCCAGCAGGTTGGAGGGCTTCTTTTTGATATGGATGAAGGCGTCAAGATCGAGCAGGGGCCGGGCGGCAGCGTTTATGTGAAGTCCAACCGTGAATACATGCAGCAAAAATTTGCTGAAATTGAAAACCGGCTGACCGGGCTTGAGGAGCGCATGGACAAGCTTGAGAAAGCGGCGGAGCAAAAGCTCGAGGACGCGGCGGACGCTGAAGAGTCGGGGCGAAAGGTGTTGATGGCATGAATTTGATTGATATGAGGCCTGTGGGTGATGTTGAAATCGTTTTTGAATGGGAGGATGGACACCGCGCCCTGTATGGGAACCGCTACCTCCGCTTTTTGTGTCCATGCGCGGGCTGCGTTGATGAGATGACGGGAAAGCGCACCATCAAGGACAGCGAGATTCAGAATAATATCCAGATTTCAGAGATTCAGGCGGTGGGGCGCTATGGCCTGAAGCTGAAATGGAACGACGGGCATCAGACAGGAATTTACAGTTTTGATTATCTCCGCCGTATTTGTCCCTGCGAAGCCTGTGCTAAATCAAGGGAGTTGAAATGAAAATTTTATACGCAGGAGACAGCCCGGTGGGCGGAGCCGCAAATTATCTTCTGGGTGTTCTTGGTTTCAGCCGCGCCAAAGTCACGCATCTTCCTCCGTCGGAACTGTTGACGGAAAAAATCCTCCGCCCGGGTTATGACGCGGTTATTTTAAGTGATTTTTCAAAAAAGAATCTGAAGCTTCCGGCTGAGAACCTTTTGCTCCGTCAGGTTGAAAGCGGAACCGGCCTTTTGATGGTGGGGGGATGGGGGTCTTTTTCCGGGCCTTTCGGGGGATGGCGGGGAACTCAGGTGGAGTCTGTTTTGCCTGTCCGCTGCAAGAATGGAGATGACCGCACCAATTTTCCCGGCGGCGCAGTCATGTTCCCGCTGGTAAAACACCCGGCGATCAAGGGGTTGAAGTTTAAGGACTTTCCGGCGATTTGCGGGCTGAATGCCGTGAGCCTGAAAAAAGAGGCCCAGCCTCTTCTTGGCGTTCGCCGTATCCTGGCGGATGCCTGCTGCGCCGGCGTTGAGGAAAAAATTTATCCTCTTTTGGCTGTTTCCGCCCGCGGCGCGCTCCGGACCGCTGCTTTTATGACGGATTTCGCGCCCCACTGGTGCGGCGGTCTTGTGGACTGGGGAAGCCGCACCCTACGTCTTCCCGTGAACTCAAAGATTCAGATCCAGGTGGGGGACCAGTACGCGGAGCTGATTCGCGGTATTGTCAGCTGGACTGCCCGAAAAGCTTAAGTTTTCTCCGCTTCCTTTCGATAATAGTCAAAAAGGAGGCATTCCAACATGATTAATCAAATGGTCATTTCTTCGGAAATCGAATGGATCGGTTACGAGCACAAAAAACGCATGCTCCAG
>CAZIQJ010000331.1:0-1811 GCA_964541285.1 uncultured bacterium
GCTACACCATTGTTTACGGCATTGTCCAGCTCATTAATTTCGCGCACGGCGAAGTGTTTATGGTGGGCGCCTACCTCGGCCTTCTTTTCTTCCTGATTCTCCAAAAGGTTTTTCCGGCGCTGCAGGGCACGGTTTACCTGCTTCCCATTGTTCTGATGCTGGTCATGGCCGGAACCGCGTTTCTCGGAATGACCATTGAGCGGTTTGCTTACCGTCCCTTGCGGACCGCGCCGCGCCTCGCGCCGCTCATTACAGCGATCGGTGTTTCCTTCCTTTTGCAGAATGCCGTGATGCTGATGTTCGGCCCCGCGGATAAAAGCTTCCCCATGGTCTTCAAGCTTCATAAGTTTTCTTTTGGGGCCGTGACGCTTACCAATTTGCAGATCCTGATTGCCTTGATTTCCACGGTGCTGATGGGCGTGCTTCATCTTTTTATCACCCAGACCAAAACCGGAAAGGCCATGCGCGCGCTTGCGGATGATATGAAGGCCGCGAGCCTCATGGGCATTGATGTGGACCGGGTGATTATGATCGCGTTTCTGATCGGCGCGGCGCTGGCCGGCGCGGGCGGCGTGATGTTTGGCATGTATTACAACACCATTAATTTTCACGACGGCTATCTTGCGGGTCTCAAGGCCTTCACGGCCGCGGTGCTGGGCGGTATCGGGAATATTCCCGGGGCCATGGTGGGCGGTGTGTTGATTGGTGTCTTTGAAGGTTTGGGCGCGGGCTATATCTCGTCTGAATGGAAAAACGTTTTCGCGTTTTTTATTCTGATTCTTATTTTGCTGTTTCGTCCCTCAGGCTTGCTGGGTTCAAGGGTGTGTAAAAAAGTATGAAGTTTAAACTCACGCGTCAGCACTCCCTCATTTTGTCTTACCTGGTTCCGGTTCTCTTTTTCATTTTCCCGCTGATTGATTCCAATTCGTATCACCTCGATGTGATGGTCTCGACAGGCATTTTCATGCTGCTTGCCTTGGGCCTCAATGTGGTGGTGGGCTACACCGGCATTTTGAATCTGGGCTACGCCGCTTTCTTTGCCGTAGGCGCTTACACCTACGCGCTTATGAACCTTCATTTCGGCATGCCGTTCTGGGCCGGTCTTTTTGTTTCTGCCGCAGCCGCTGCACTTTTTGGAATGCTGCTGGCCTGGCCCGCGCTTCGTTTGAGCGGGGATTACCTTGCGATTGTCACGCTCGGGGCTGGAGAGATTGTGCGCATTGTGCTGAACAACCTGGATGAAATCACGGGCGGCCCCAACGGACTTCTGAATATTGCTCACCCGAAACTCTGGTTTAATTTTGGCGTGCGTCCCAAGCCGTATTATTTTCTGGTGCTGGTCTGCGTGCTTCTTCTCATCTGGGCCTTGAAGCGTCTGGAATCTTCCCGCCTCGGACGCGCGTGGGTCGCGCTTCGTGAAGATGAACTCGCAGCTTCCTGCATGGGCATCAACCCGCTGTGGGCCAAGCTTTCCGCATTTGGAATTTCCGGATTTGTAGCCGGGGTTGCGGGCTGTATCTTTGCGGCCAAGCAGGGCACGGTTTCACCCGACAGTTTTGATTTTATTCTTTCCGTGATGGTGCTGGCCATGACCGTGCTCGGCGGTCTTGGCAATATCACGGGTGTTCTCTTTGGCGCCTTTATCCTGAGTGTGCTGCCGGAACTCCTGCGCGGTTTTGCGATTTACCGCATGCTGCTCTTTGGAATTGCCATGATCCTCATGATGCTGTTCCGCCCGCAGGGGATTCTGGGGGAGAGCCGCCACCGCGAAGAATTCAAAAGAAAAAAGGAGCCGGTTGAACTATGAGGCT
>CAZIQJ010000332.1:0-1382 GCA_964541285.1 uncultured bacterium
CCCAGGGGGTCAAACTACTCACTACGTCATCCAGCATTTCAGACGCCGGGAAAAGAACTTTTCTGAGAACCACCTGCCCGGATTCAAGCCGTGAAAAATCAAGAATCTGGTTAATGAATTCAGAGAGCTTGTTGGAGTTCCGTTCCGCAATTTCCAGATACTTTTTCTGATCAGGACTTACTTCACCCAGCGCACCCTCCAGCACAGCCGAGAGGGACTTCTGAATACAGACAAGCGGCGTACGAAGTTCGTGAGTGATGCTCGAAATAAACTCAGTCTTCACGTCTTCTGTTTCGCGCTCGCGGACAGCCTCGGGCAGCACGGAAATCATGCCCCTCGTTTCTCCGGATTCCGTCTCGATCACAGCGGTCGTGCTGCGGACCTTACGGGAAGTCTCTTCATCTTCCGCAAGAAGCGACACGGCGTCATCCTCCGACTGCATAAGGTCGCGCACAAAAGAAATGACCTGCTGCTTGCCTTTCAGGTCCGCAACAGGATGGCCCAGAATATCTTCTTTTCTCCGCCCAATGATTTTTTCTGCGGCCGGGTTCACCAAAAGAGCTTTGCCTTCGCGGCTGACCACGACCCGTCCCTCCGCCAAAGAGCGGACCACATGATCCGTGCGCCGCCGGGCCTTGCCCGCTGTTTTGAGGTCTTCGGCCATGGAAACAAATTTTTCTTCAGCCTTGCGGAGCGCATGGTCCTTGTTCTGGATCAGCTGTTCATAGGTGCGCGTGACTTCACGTTTGAAATTCCCGGCGCGTTTTTCCACTTCTTTATCCACCAGAGCGCTCATCACGTGAACCGCGGCGGTGAACTTCTCCCTGGGAAGAGAAAGTTTGGCCAATTCATTCTGAACATTGGGTGCAAAATCTCCTGCAAAAGGAGATTTTTCAAATTCCGGCGGTTTGCCTTTAACGCCTCGGCGCAGGGCAAAGACAACCATAACGGCCGAAAGAACTGTGACGGCGATCCCGACGATGAGTATCCCCGGCATGTGGTCTCCTCCAAATAAATTGGATGGGTTGAATGAGGGTAGAATTAGGGCCGATTCTAGCGAAAAGCCCTGGGATTGAATACAAAAAAGAAAGCGGCGCAAGGTTGGCGTGATTCCTCCATTATGCTATGATGTTCGCTCTTCCCCTCTCTTGAAGGAGCTCTCATGAAGAAAACTTCGCTAAGCCAGATTCGCTATGACTATTCCGACACCCCTCTGCTCGAAAAAACTGCCTCAGAGGATCCTTTCCGTCAGTTTGGCGGCTGGTTTGATGCTGCCTTGAAATCCGGTGACAAAATCCCCAACGCCATGACCTTGACAACCGTGGATCAAAAATGGCCTGATGCCCGGATTGTGCTTCTTAAAGATTTTGACCGGAAGGGCT
>CAZIQJ010000332.1:1392-1795 GCA_964541285.1 uncultured bacterium
TGTCTTTTTCACTCATTATGACAGCCCCAAAGGGCATCAATTGGCGAAAAACGCTCGGGCAGGTCTCCTGTTTTACTGGCCTGAAATGGAGCGCCAGGTCAGAATCCGCGGGCAGGTCAAAAAAATTTCAGCTGCGGAGTCGACCCGTTATTTCCACTCCCGGCCCCGGGAATCACAAATTGGAGCTCTTGCTTCCCATCAAAGCCGCCCTCTGAAAGACCGGGCAACACTTGAGGCCAGATGCCGGGAAATCGAGAAGAAGTTTAAAGGAAGAGCGATTCCGCGCCCAGCTTCCTGGGGAGGCTATGTTTTGAAACCGGAGGTTTTTGAATTCTGGCAGGGACGCGCAAGCCGGCTTCATGACCGGCTGCTTTACACCCGGACGGGATCAAGCTGGAAAAAA
>CAZIQJ010000333.1:0-1775 GCA_964541285.1 uncultured bacterium
GCTTCACCCAGGATGGCTCGCGGCCTATGCCGTGCTTGTCGCGTTTCTCGCGGCGTTCTCCGGTGTTACGAAGGTAGCCGTGGCTGCCGCTCCTGCAGGGGATGAGCTTGTGGTTGCCGATTTTGATACAGGTGACAAGCCGAATAATATCGGCGGTGATTTTGGCGCCTGGGACAAAGATCCTAACGATGATACGCAGGGCACCCAGCTTTCCTTTGAGCCGGATGATGCGCGCGGCGACCAGGCTGGTTACGGCGTCCGTCTTGATTATGACGTGGATTCCCCGAACCCCGCTTACAATGGTTTCTGGATGAAGCTCAATGGTGAAGATGCGACCAAGTACAACACCTTGAATTTCTACATCAAGGGTTCTGCGGAAGCCGGTTTCACCAAACGCGTGAAGCTTGAATTAAAAGACATGACCAACAAACCGTCTCCTTACATTGTGTCCGGAATCACGGATAAATGGCAGAAGATTTCTATTCCGTTCGATAAGTTCCGCCGTATTACGGATTGGGCTCACTTGAACGAAATGGTGGTTGTGTTTGACGATGTGAACTCGAGCCCGAAGACCGGCACGATCTACATCGATCACGTCTCTCTTTCCAAGAGCTAATCTTTAGTTCTTCGTTTTACCCGGGGGCAGGATGAAAATCCTGCCCCCTTTTTTTTATTTTCCGCGCTGGCTTCCACATCCCGGGCTTCTTCAGAAAACCCGCTCCCTGGACGATTCTTTAAGCATCGTTTGACTGCCTTTTTAAATCCTAACCCTGAGGGGAGTTTATGAAAATTTCCTATGTTCTTTTAATGCTTTCTCTGGCCGTGTTTGCCGGGTGCGCTACCTTTGCGGAGCCTCTCAATGTTCCGCCCGAATTTAATCAAAAAGTGCTGCTGCATGTTTCTGAAAATTACACTCAGCATCAGGCGCCGCGTTCTTCCTATGATGCCGGTGACCTTCAGTCCTTTCATACTCAGCATACGCTGCCGGTCGTGATTGAGGATGCTTTCCGCGATATGTTTGAAAATGTTCAGCTTGTGGAATCCGAGCCGGGGATTGAGACCGAAGCGCCCGATGTGCCGGCCATTTTTGAAGTGCGGATTTTGGATCTTGCCAATGATATTTACAATGAATCTCAGGATTACCGGGCGGAAGTCACGCTTGCGGTGGCCATGAAAAGTCCGAACAGCGACCAAATTTTCTGGCAAAAAGCTTTCCGCGGCGCCGGGTACGTTAAGGTGGATCCGCAGTTTCAGACCGGTTTGGGCCCCGAGGATGCGGTGGTTGATGCCATGCGTGACGCGATTGATCAAATGCAGAAAGCCATGGTCAGTGAGCCCCAGATTCGGCTTCAGCTTCAGCATTACCAGGCCAGCCATCAGGCCGCCCAGCAGAGCGATAAAAACGCCTCCCAGCCTTAAAAAAAGAGCCTTTTTGAACCGTCTGTAATGAACGAAAAGCCTCTCTGTATCTCCTTGCCCAGACGCTTCTTAAAGCGCTCCCTCTAGGTTTGATAAAAACTTTTAATACTCCTAAATCCTTAAAATAAATGGAGTTACGTTTGACAAACATGTCCGGAGCGGGTAACTTTCTGTTACCGCGGGATGCTTCAAAAATCTTGATCCGGAGGTCTTCAGTGATCGAAAGAGCTTCAGGAAATCAGGAAAAAAACTCACAGTCTCACCCTTTTTTGGCAATCGAACATATGGCAGAAGCCTACCTGGAAGAAATCAGAAAAAGTCCTTTTGAGCGGACGGAAGATGTTTTCGAGCAGGCC
>CAZIQJ010000334.1:0-1762 GCA_964541285.1 uncultured bacterium
ATTTAAAAACGTGTGCGAAGCCGCCGGCGTACCGCCCATGGTTCTTTTTATCCCTTCCAAGGCCCATGTCTACCTGCCTTACGCCAAAATGCCCGCAGCTTCACCCAAGGACGTGGAAGAACAAATCAGGAACCGTGAAACTGTTGAAAACACCATGCGCGCGGCTGCTGAAGAAGCCGGAATTAAATGGCTCAGTTTTACGGAGATTTTTGACAAGGCCGCCAAAGAGGGAAATTTTGTTTACTACGAAACCGACACGCACTGGAACACCGAGGGCCGCCGTCTGGCTGCCGAAGCAGTGACTTCCCGGCTCTCCGCCGGAGAATAATTTTCAGAGCGGCTCGGCAATGCCGCCTTTTCTCAGCATTTTCCCCATCAGCAGGATGCAGGACACAATCAAAAAATAGCCGAACGGCGTGAACGGCGGGCCGAAAATAGTGTCGGTCACAAGCCAGATGTTCATGGCGATCAGCCCCATGCCAAGATATTCCCACAGCGTTCTTTCCGTGTGGTTTTTCAAAAATGCCCGCTGCGAAAACCATTCCATCAGGACCATGAGCTGAAAAACAAAAAACAGCGCAAACCCCACCAGCCCCGCGACAAAAACAATTTCAATATAAAGGGAGTGCGAACCAATGGCCATCATGGTGAAACCATCGCGCATGCGGATCCCCACGCCAAGAAGAGGATTTTCATCCATGACAATCCTGAGCGCCTCCCGGTAAAGGTTCAGGCGCCCGACTGTGCTGGATTTTCGAATATTGAGGACCCACTCCAGCAGCCGGTATGCGGCGCCGGAACTGAGCAGGACCGAAAGAAAAGTAAACATGACCACCGAGGCCTTTTTGCCTTTTGAAAGAAGCGCGACCACGGCAAAAGCAGCCAGGATACCGGCCAGCGCTGCGCGCGCCAGCGTAAAGGTCAGGACAATCAGCGAAACAGCCAGGCAGGCCCAGAAAAAAGGCCCCCTTCTTTTCTGCAGTGTGTAGTAACAGCCCATCAGAGGAATCAGACAAAGCATCAGACCGCCGGTAGAGGTCGGCACTCCGCTGTAAATAGTCAGGCGGGGCACGTCAAAGCTCAGCGTGTCAGCCGTGGTTCCGGTCACCATCAGAAGCATGGTGAAATAAGGGTAATTGATCAGCGATGGCATGAACCGGTAAATCAGGGTCGGAAGCTGCAGGTCCTTGTATCCCGCCAGCCAGAGCAAAAGGATCAGAAAACCGATTGCGGATGTGATGATGCAAAGACGGCTCCCCCACTTCATAAAATTTTTCAGGAAATAGCGGCCGTCGAGGTGGTAGACCGTGGTCATGATCATAAAACCCATGACCACGATGGTGTAATTGTTGAGGGAGGCAAAAATGCGCTGCGCGGGCCGGACAGGCGCGTTAATCAGGATAGACACCAGGTAGCTGACCAGAAAACCGAAGAAAACAATCAGAGGCGCGGAAAGCGAAAGCGGTCTGTTATTTTTCGTGATCCATCCCAGCATTTTGAAAAATGTCCAGAGCGAGATGGCGTGATACGCGAAAATATTGAACCCCGTCAGCCACCATACCGGCGTCAGAAAAAACACCAGCAGGAAGTCGTTTTCAATCCGGGTGTTCAAAAAAGGGACTTTCAGTTCCATCTTTTTCCCTTCAGGGTTTCCGGTAACGGTTGATGATCCACTGGACCTTGCCTGAGGGCGAAGGCGGAATTTCACTGACTCGGACTGTCTGCACTTCGGCGGACGCGCCGAAAACCAGACGGAAACTTT
>CAZIQJ010000335.1:0-1757 GCA_964541285.1 uncultured bacterium
TCAGGAGGAAAAATACTTGGGCCGGCTGAAAAACTTTATTTCCTGGAGCATACCACGTATTTCGGCCCCCAGACCCTGAGTGCTCTGGTTGAAAGGGAAGGACTGAAAGTTTCCAAATTCTGGAAGACTGAAACGGACCTGGACCGCTATTCCTTTGCGCCTCCTGTGCGCGCGGCGCTGAATATTGCTTTTGTTCTCGCCCGGATTCTCGGGCTTCAAAACCGGCTCATGATGATCGCGAAAAAATGACCCTGACCGCAGCGCTCCTGCTCGCAGTTTCGTTCATAATCAAAATTCCGGCCTGCTTCGTTCCTCTGACCGGATATTTCGGCTCTTATCAGGCAACCAACGCCATGATGGCGGAAATGATGCCCGCGGGAGGACACTGGCTTTCTCTTGTCATGCCGCGCACTTTTCTCATCATGGGAAACCAGCCCGGCCTGCACCTTCTTTACTATCCCTTCGCCGCTCTTTTTTCCGCCGCCGCTCACACGCTTCTGGGCGGGAGTTTTGTTTTCTGGGGCCGCATGCAGGCCGCGCTTTTCGCTTTTGGCGCCGGGCTTCTGTGGAACCGCTGCCTTTCCCGTTTTTATCCTGAAATTCAGGGAAGGACGGCCGCGGCCTTGATTTTTAATTTTTCACCCATGCTCTTGATCGCAGGCCTGGGTTTTCAGAATGAAGCGGCGGCGCTGTTCTTTCTGGTCAGTTCTTTTTACCTTCTGCATAAAAGCCAGAACATTCCATCCGCGGCCGCGGCCGGCGTGCTTTTTTCCCTGGCTGTTACGGCGCGCCTTCACTTTATTCTGGCTGGGCCTGCTTTCCTTTTTGTTTTATGGCAAAAAAAATCTTCCGTCCTGCGTTTTCTGACTTTCATGTTCTTCTGCGCTTCGGTCTTTGCGGCATGGGTAGGCTGGACATGGGTCCTTCAAAACCGTTTTCCCGAACAGGTTGCGACCAGTTTCTTTACCCAGAGCGGGGAAGGCCGCGTCATGACCGCGTCCCTTCTGACATCATCCTCATTTTACGTGCGTATCCTGAAAATCATGGCCGGATCTTTCATGACTCCGGCCGGCTTCCTCCTGCTTTTTTGGGGGTTTTACGGAGCCGCGCGTGAAACACGGGTTTTTACGCTCTGGCTGGCCGGAACCTTGGGCGTAATCTTCCTGCTTCCCCAGAAAGTCATGGACCATCCGTTTTATCTTCTGGCCGCGCTTCCTCCTGCGGCGGTCTTCGCGGGAAGGGGCCTTGAGCGTTTGCGCCTCAGGTTCCCCAAGTTTTTTATCCCCGCAGTTGTACTGTTTTTTTTGCTTTCTCTCAGGTATTATATGCCTCCCGCGTTCTCAACCGACGGGGGAGCCGGCATTCCGGCGGCAGGAGAAAGAATCCGGCAGATGACCGGCCCGCAGGATCGAATTATCGCGGCGCATGGAACTTCGAACGATTTGCTGTATTACGCCTCGCGCATGGGCTGGACTTTTGACCTGAGAATGGCCCACCATCCGCTGGATGATCAGGAGCGTCACAAGGCGCTCAAGCTGGAAGGATACGGGGATCCTGTGCAGTGGCTTGAAACACTCAGACGCCGGGGCGCGCGCTACCTGGCTGTTGCGGACCCGGGGATTTTCCGGGAAGAAAAAACTTTTTACGACTACGTGGCGGGGCGTTACCGGAGCCTTGAAACCGGAAACCCGGCCCTGCTGATTTATGATCTTGGAGAAAAATCTTGAAGCCTTTGATTATCATTCCGACTTATAACG
>CAZIQJ010000336.1:0-1737 GCA_964541285.1 uncultured bacterium
GCTGTCCCGCAAACCAGGCCACAAACTCATCCTGACGGTATTTTTTCTGAAAATCTTTCGCAAAGGGCTGGATCCGGCGGAGATTCTCAAGAAGCTTGGGGCTGATTTCCTGGATCGGGATGATCAGGCCTTGATTGCGCAGATTCTGAATGATTTCTTTAACGTCCGGCGGAAGGTCGTCATCCGGCGATTGATTCAGCGCAAACACTTCATAAAGACGGTCATAAAAACGATAGACTTCAAAGCGGTTAGTTGTGCTGATCTTACGCGTCTCATATTCCACGGGGGTGTATTTAAGGACGTTAAAAAGCCAATCACGGCTGAAGGCTTTGGAATCGCGGAGCAAGGCTACGAAGTGCCTGCGGATCGACGGGTCAAGATCCTTCAGACCTGATTCGGCCAGAACCTTGTCAAGTTCTCGGTTCAGGAATGCATCATCCTTGCCTTTGGCCTCCGTACGCAGTTTTTCAAGCGCACCTGCGAAAGTTCCCGCATTGGCGCGCAGCTGGTCATCGGAAAGCGTGCCGCGCAGCGTTACGCCGGGAAGCGGCAGGTCGTTTCCATACTCGATCAATTCACTCGGCCGGATGCCATACTGAAAAGCCAGACGCGCAAAATAACGGGCCAGACGGTTGCGGCGCTCCATAAGCTGCGCAGCGTCCTCGGATCCCTCGGGATACAACCCGGTAAAGAAAAGCAGGGTCTTGGCATGGGAATGTTCCGCATCTTTGTCGTCGAACCATTCAGAGACCATGATTTCCAGTTCATTGAGCTTCCGCTGAATCACCTTCTCGGCCTCCAGCCGTTTGGCAACAAATTCCTTGTATTTTGGATCTGCAAGAATTTCTTCACGGGTCTTGTTTTCGCTGGCTAGACGTTTTTCGTGCTGGCGCAGGTCAAAATCACGGCTTTCATAATCGCGGCGCATGACCTCAAACTGGCTGCGCAGATTGACGTTTTCACGCTTGGCGTTATCAGCCCGCGCACGCCACTGACTGAGCTGGTTCTCATTGTCATAAGCGCGGGTACGGTCTCTTTCCTTAAGCTGCATCATTTCTGTCTTGAGTATGTGCGGATAAATCCTCTGTGCCAGCTTGACCAGAACAACTTCGAGTTTTTCCTGCTCACGGCGGCGAATGTCTGCGGACCAGGGTTTTCCGGCCTGTCGAGCGGCTTCTTCCCGCCTCGCGATTTCGACAAGACCGCGGCCGCGGATTTCATCGAGAAAACCGTAGAGACCTTCGACAGATTCCACAAGAGTCGTGTAAGTAAAATTGCCGCGAAGCCCGGGGTTTTCTTTAAGCACTTGGGAAATACCGTTGTCGACGACCGAAATATACTCATCCGTGACGACGCCGAACGCCGTATTCAGAGCGAGCACAATATCCACAAAACGCTGTGAGTCTGCTCCGTGTTTTTTAAGAATCGGGTCTTGGTCAACAATCGGATGATCGGTAAATGACACGGGCTTGGCCTTCAAAATGGCCTCGATCACCTCTTGTGGCTTCTTCCCGCTCAATTCATAAAGAATATTGGCGCCAAGCGGAACTTCACCGGTGTAGCGCATCCAAATGCGGGATAAAACAGGTCCAAAATCTTTATCGCGCTGGAAAAGATAAATGTAGTTGTTAAGGTGATAGTTGTTGAAGCCGCCGCGCCCGTAATACGCGGCTATGTTGATGAAGCCGGCGACTGAAAACCACTCTTCCAGAGACGTTTCAATCTGCTCAAAGGTTT
>CAZIQJ010000337.1:0-1729 GCA_964541285.1 uncultured bacterium
GAAGCTCGCCTTGTGTTCCGGCCGGAATGCGCGCGTTGCCATAGCCGTAATAAACGCCGTTCACAAAAAACAGCTCGGTTGTTTCGATTTCCGACGCGCGTGATTCATTCATGAAAACCACATGTGTGACCTGGGCGCCGGATTCATCCTGATACTGGCGGTAATGCGCGGAAGCAGGGTCCAGGCCCCGGAGCGTATACGTAATGCTGGGTGTCTGATTGTAAAAATGGAAAAACTTCATCTGGTCCAGAAGATGTTCTCCGGTTTCCCGGCTGACCGGAGCGTAGCCTTCCGCTTCAAGAACGTTTCCGTAGGTCAGCGACGGCTGGCTGAAATACTGGTACGTCAGCGACTCCTGCGGCAGCCTCTGCATCTCCTGCTCCACAAAGGCGCGGTCCCACGAAGAAAGCGGCACGCCGGCCCAGGAGTCAAAGTCTCCTTCTGTTTTCTGAAAAATTCTCCTGCTGCCTTCCGGGCGTTCACGGCGGGAAAGCTGCGGACGCTTCAGAATCGTTATGTCCCGCGTCTGGGCTCTCCGGACAAGAGCGTTTATGCGTTCTCTCAGCTCAGGCACTTCCGGTGAAAAATCAAGAAGCATGGAAATCTGGCGGAAGACATCATCGTCAATCGCGGCACGCCCCTCCGCAACATCCGTCAAAAAAGTTTCCAGGGACGCTTCCCAAAGGCGGACAAAACGGTTTTTCAGGACTGCCTTGTCCGCCTCGCTTTTCGTCTGGAAATAAAGCTGCGCAATCTCCGCGCCCTCACTGGCCGCGGAAGCTCCCTGCGGCAAGCGCATTTCAGAACGTTTTGAGTTTTCAATCACTTCCGAAACCATCTGCTCTACAGTGCGGGGTTCGGCAGGGTCCGCCTTGAATTCTTCAAGAAGAACAAGTTTGAGCGTGGGCTCCTGGGGAGGGAAAATACCGCCTTTGACATAAAGGGAGCGGGACATCCTGAAAGCCCTTGAAAAATCCCCTCCTGAAATTTCCGCGAAAACCTCCGCGATGGCCCCGGCAAAATACTCTTCACGCGCGCGGAACTGGCGGAACATCTGGCGGAAATAAGGGACCACAAACATTCCCCGCCACCAGCGGATACTTTCCATGGAAAAATTCTGCTCTGCCTTTTGCTGCGCTTCATCCCAAAGCTGTTTTTCCAGCCCGGCAAGATTGCCCTGGCTGATCGCGGCCTGGACCTTCGCCTTGATTTCATCCGAAGCCTGAAGGTTCTCATCCTCCATGACCCTGAGTTTGGCCAGAGACATCCAGGAACGGAACCAGGGATCCACGGGAATTTCAGGCCTGTAGGAATAAAACCGCGCTGTTTCGGAAGCCACCTGAAAAGTCCTGACCGCGGGGTCGGCTTCCGCATCGGGCGCGGGCAGCATAATGGAAGTCCTGAAATACAATATCCGGGCCAGGTAGCGCGCCATCCAGACAATCGGCAGGTGCATCCACATCAGGGGAATGTTGATGCGCATGAGGTAGCCAAGCAGCCCGAGAACAATGAGGTCGTAGAAACTGCTTTCCGCAAACGTGGTCCGCTCCAGACCTCCATATGAAAAATACCGCAGCACCCTGATAAACGGGTTCCACTCGGAAGGAATGCTGATGCGCGAAATGGTTTTGTCATACAAAGGAAGAAAATCATTGCCGGCCACCTGCTCCGCGGACAAGGTGCGCTTGAGCGTTTTCATGATTTCAAGCGCGTCAGCCATGGCTGTTTC
>CAZIQJ010000338.1:0-1716 GCA_964541285.1 uncultured bacterium
CCTGTGAAAAGACCCGCACTCTGGTCTTTCTTGCCTTCGCCAATGACAATGCGGCTGAAAAAATCCACCTTGTTCAAACGGTCGCGCATGGCTTCAGTCGCGGCCTTGTCAGCCGCAATCTTGTCCCCGCTCCCCACCCAGGCTGAAGCCGCGATAGCCGCGGCTTCCGTGACCCGGACAAGGTCCATATTGATATGGCGCATCCTGTTTTATTCCCCCTCGACCTGGTCCCTGAGCTTCTCAAGGAGGTCGTTCATCTGCTTCAAAAGATAATCCGGCAGAAGTCTTTCGTGCTCCAGCTCTTTCTTGGCCATCTGCAGCACAGTCATGACACGCTTGACCGCAGAATTGCGTTTCATCCGGCGGGCTTCAGCCGGGTCTTCAGGACCGGACTGTTCGGAAAGGATTTTTTTGACCTGCGCGCGCACTTCCTTGGGCTCCTTGGCGGACACAAGCACCGCATCGCGGATTTTCTCAAAATCACGGGACGGGATGCTTTCATTTTCCTTGGCAAGCCGCAGAAGATTGACAGACTCATAGTGAGGGACTGCGGCGGGCTTGACGTCATCAGTTTCAGCCGCGCGAATAAGCCTCGGCTCTTCTTTTTCGAGGTCGGAATAAGAGCGGAGTAATTTAGCCGCCGTGGCCTGCTTGATGCCAAGGTCTTTCTGGCAGTAGGCTTCAAAAGTCAGGTAGCCCCATCCTTTGAAAAGTTTATCGCGGTGGACCGAGAAAAGGCACTGCCCCAGTTCAATCCAGGAGGCTTTGTGTTTTCTGGCAAGTTCTACGGCTTTTTCCCTGAGGGCTTCTTTCGGCTTGTCGACATTGGCTTCCAGCACTGATTGAGTCACGACATGTTCCCTTTCTCGAGCAAAATTTTTCTCTTCCGGTCAGGAAGGAGCCTCATTTTGCATCAAAAAGGGCCATAAGAAAAGAGAAATCAGAATGGACGGATCAGGTCCTCATGGCTGCGGAATCCGGAGCCGTCATGCTTCCTGAAGACTGGGCCGGAGCATCCGCTGCCGCCATTTCCAGCTCATTGAAAATCTGCTCCGCGGAAACACCGATCTCCTCTTCATCGTCGTCAGTCCATACCCCAAGTTCTTTCAGAGCCTCGATTTCTTCCACAATGTTGCTCTCATCAAGCACGGGGCCCGAGGGAAGCGGAAGCGCGGCACGGGGCGCGGTATCACGCACTACGGACGCCGGCACAGGAGCCGGCAGGCCTGCAGACGCCTCTTCCTGATTAAAAGAAGTCACAGCGTCAGAAGCATTGGGGTACTGGATACGCTGTTCCGGCCGGGTCACCACAAGCGGCTGGCGCGGGCGAAGATAAAACCAGCAAAGCGCGGCGCCAAGACACACAATGGCCACAGCCGTCAGAACAGGCGCGGGAGAAAAAGAAAATCCCTGCCCTGCTTTCAGGATCCTCTGCTCAACTGACTTGCGGAAGCCGCGCCGGATGTCCTCCGGCACCTTGCGTTCACGCATGCGCTCAAGCGAGTCCATCCATTCGCGGTCCATTTTCTCAAAAGATTCGGGATTCATGATCCACCTCCGTCACGGGAAACAAGATGAGCAAGATTTTTTTTCATTTTCTGTCCAGCCTGCCACAAGTGCGCCTTGACCGCGCCCTGGCTCAACCCCATGGACTCGGCAATTTCCTCAAGACTCATTCCCTCGAGGTAACGCAGGGCAAAAACACTTTTCTGCTGA
>CAZIQJ010000339.1:0-1712 GCA_964541285.1 uncultured bacterium
GCACCGATATCAAGACCCACCAAGGCATCCGCCTTGTGTTCAGGCAGAAACCTTTTGATGAGCTTGAAATATCCGTCCAACAGGGATTGTATGGCAAGTTTCTTCATAAATGAGTTCGATCATCTGCAATACATTGAGAGAACGCGTACTTTTGCAAGAATTATAACAAAATTAATCTGATATTATAGAAGATTCCCGTAAATTTTTATTCTGGGCGGCTTCAATAAAAAGCCCTGTACCTTGCGGCACAGTGAGTTGAGTTCATAACTCATTGCAAATGATCTTAAGGCGTTAAAACGCCGCCTGTAGCCATCGTATACGTCGTTGTTCCGGAAACACCAACGGATGTCGGAACCGCCGAGAACGTATACGCGCCAGCTGCGTGCGTACAGTTGATTGTAAAACCATAGCTGGCCGCGCCGCAAGGATTGGTGTTCAAATAAGGCGGTGTCGCGCCTGTCAATGATGTAATGTTCGTGGGATAGCTGCCGTTGACCGCTGAAAAAGCTTCTGAAGCCGTTGACAAAGTTTTCAACGTAGCTTTAGCGTTAGCATCGTTCGCGGTGATCTTCGCGCGAAGCAAGTTCGGAATCGCGATCGCGGCCAGTAAGGCGATAATGGCCACAACGATCATGATTTCCACGAGTGTAAAACCTGATTTCTTCATTTTTTCTCCTTCTTTGTGCGCAAGAAAAGCTTGAGACGTTTATAAGAAACATGATAACAAACACTATCCAAGCTTACCCTGCTGAGTTAAGGGATGAACATTTTGCATTATAAAAATTTTATAGCGGTTGTCACGCGTTAAATGCCATTTCTTCCGTTCAAGACCGCATCAAAATGCTGTGCTGTGCGTCACAAATCCGGAAGGGAATTTTGCAAGGAAACAACGCGCCGATGAAGCTCCTGGTTCTGCTGCTGGAGACGCTGGTAATAATCCCGCAACAGCTGATCATCCTCCTCTGCCGTCTCCGGCAAGACCGGGGAACTCTTGATATCTTCCTGAAAAGACTCCAGCTGCTGCGTCAACGCCTGAATGTCCGCCTGCAATCCCGCCACCGCATCCTCGCGATGTTTTCGTTCCATCGACTGGTCTTCATGGGTCTTGACCCATTGCTGCGAAAGCGCCCGCAAATCCGATTCCAGATCTTGCATTTTAGACCAAAGTTCTTTGTTCGCCATTTCAGAATCCACGACAACTTTGGTTGACTCCTGCGTCAAACGAACAGCTTCTTTTTGCTTTTGCCGTGCAACCAAATCGCCTTGGCTCTCGCGAAAAAGCTTCTCTAAATCTTGGATCTGGGCTTGCAGCTCTGCATCAGAAAAATCACTGGTCGCCACGATCTGGTTTTGAATCATCCCACTCTTCTCTTGCAGCGCCGCAGCCATACGCTGAAAATCCGCCAAACTGTCTTCTTTGGCCTGAATCCGCTGCAGCAAACTTTCATACTCACTGTTTAAGGCCTGGTATGCCTCTATCTTTGCAGCCAAGGTCTTCTCGGTCAGGCGGATCGCTTTCTCATCGGAAGATGGTTCGGCTTTTTGCACCGGCTGCACTGATTTTCCACCGATGCTTGTCCGATCCAAGGCTTCTTTCATTCCCCGGATCTTACTCTCATAAAAATGATTTTCCGCGCGCAGAGCTTCATTGGCATCATCAACGGAAGACATGCTGGCTTTCAAATTCTGGAGGCTGCTCAAGAGGGCGCGGT
>CAZIQJ010000340.1:0-1702 GCA_964541285.1 uncultured bacterium
CAGCGTGTTCAAAAGCATCTGGAGGTCGCCGAACTGAATGGAGCCTTCATCCGGCGGCGCAATGCCCGTAATGCAGTTAAAAAGCGTGGTCTTGCCCGCGCCGTTGGGGCCGATCAGGCTGACCACCTGCCCGCGCTCCACATTGAAGCTGACATTTTCCAGCGCGGTGACGCCGCCAAAACGCTTGCTGATGCCTTCCACTCGCAGCAGGCAGGATTCGGACAGCGTGACGCTGAATTTATTTTTCTTAGCGACTTTCATGGGTTTTCCGTTTGTTCGCGCGTGCTTCCAGGAATTCGTCGCGGCGGCGCACTTCGCCGATCAGGCCCTGCGGCCTGACCAGCATCATCAGGATCATGGCCACGCCGAAAAGAAGCATGCGGTAAATATCAAAGCCGCGCAAAAACTCCGGGAGCAGGCTTAAAATCAGCGCGCCCAGCACCGCGCCCCAGACATTTCCAAGGCCGCCCAGCACCAGCATGGCCAGGACCATGACCGAGACCACAAAATCAAAACTGTCGGGCGAAACCGTGCCCTGCTTGGCCGCGAAAATCGCGCCCGCGATGCCGGCAATGAAACCGCCGATGGCAAAAGCCAGAAGCTTGGTGCGCAGCGGGCTGACGCCCATGCAGGACGCGGCCAGCTCGTCTTCACGGATGGCGACCCACGCGCGGCCCAGGGGCGACTCTTCCAGACGGCGCAAAATAAAAATCACTCCCGCGATCAAAAAGAAAACCAGGTAATAGTAAGGCTCTGATTTGACGCCGAAATCATAGTGATGGATCCAAAGCCCCGGATGCGCGATCCCCAGCAGCCCGTTGGGGCCTCCGGTCACTTCATCCAGATTGTTCAGCACAATGCGCATGATTTCACCGGCGCCCAGCGTGACAATGGCCAGGTAATCGCCCCCGAGACGCAGCGCGGGGAACGCCAGAAGCACGCCAAAAAGAGCGGAAGCAAAAGCCGCGGCCAGCATCCCGGGCCAGAAAGGAACGTGAAAATGCAGGTTCAGAAGCGCGTACGTGTAGGCCCCGGCCGCGTAAAGCGCGGCATAGCCCAGGTTCAGAATGCCCGCGTAGCCCACAATGACATTCAGGCCAAGGGCGAGAAGCATAAAAATCCCGGCGCTGACCAGCACGTCAATGTGATAGGCGTTGCGGTCAAATAAGGGCACCAGCATAAAAATTACGATAAAAGCGAAAAGAGGATAATGCGAAGCCCAGGACTTGCGGCGCTCGCCTGAAGCCGGAAAAGTTTTCTGCTTTTTGGCCATATCAGACCTTTTTAATGACCCGGGAACCGAGCAGGCCGGAAGGACGGAAAAGAAGGATCAGGATCAGAATAAAAAAAGCAAAAACGTTTTTCCATTCCGAAGAAATATAGCCCGCGCCCAGGCCTTCAAGGATCCCGATCAAAAGCCCGCCCACCATGGCGCCCGGAATATTTCCGATCCCGCCCAGCACCGCGGCCGTGAAAGCCTTGAGACCCGCGAGATAGCCGTCGTGGAAATTAATGGTGTTGTAATACATGCCGAACATGACGCCGCCCGCGCCTGCCAGCGAAGAGCCGAGAATAAAGGCCGCGGTAATGACACGGTCGGTGTTAATGCCCACAAGGCTGGCTGCCTGCCGGTCATCGGCAAGCGCGCGCATGGCTTTTCCCATCCTCGTATTCTTGATAAAAAAGTGCAGGCCTGCCATGA
>CAZIQJ010000341.1:0-1700 GCA_964541285.1 uncultured bacterium
TGACTGCGGCCAGCAGAACGCATGTCCGGTTCTTGGCCTGAAGCAAAAGCAGGGTACCGAGAAAAAAAGCGGGCCAGAGAAAAAAACGGTGCCAGTGAGGCGCGTGATTAAAGGCGCTGAAAAGCGCGGCCCCATAGGCCAGAAGATAAATGATGACTCCCCCGGCCATCCGGATATTCCGGCCGGTCCTGCTGATGTTCCCGCAAAAGGCCCCGTCTTTCACCGGCTGCGCACCCTTTCATAAAGATCCATAAACCAGCGGCCGGCCTCAGTCTGCTCCGGATGCTGATAGAAATCCGTGTAGTGTTTTAAATACTGCGATGTGCTTTCTTTACCTGAAGAGACGCGAAAAACCCATCCGGCCGCGAAAAGAACAAACAGTACGACCAGGATATAAACCAGAAAGGAAAGAATGGACTCGAAGAGAAAGAGAATCCCCCTGAAAAATGCCTTGATAAACCCAAACACCCTGAGCCTTAATAGCCCGAAGGCTCGTTGGAAAGTTTTTCGTGAAGAGAATTGCCTTCGTAGTCCTTGTCGGCTTCATAGCGGTCCTGCGGATCAGAAGGCGTGAAAAACATGTCGCAGGAAGCAAAACCAAGGGCAAGCAGAATGAAAAGAGCTGCGATTTTTTTCATAAAAAATCCTCCGTCATTCTGAAGATCGGCAAAAAACCCGAAACCTCAAGCCTTGCCGGCAAAATCCGGAATGATCTCCCCTTCAAGCAGGCGGGCAATGGACTCACGCTTGCGGACAACCGAGAACTTGCTGCCTTTAACCAGCACTTCTGCGGGTCTGGGATGAGAATTATAATTCGAAGACATGACAAAGCCATAGGCGCCCGCAGTCATGAACGCCACGTAATCGCCTTCCTTGAGCTCCTGGATATGCCGCTCCTTGGCCAGAAAGTCCCCGCTCTCGCAGATGGGGCCGACCACGTCATAGACCCACTTGGAGGCTTTCTCATTTTTAATCAGCGGATAAACTTCATGATGCGCGCCGTAAAGGGTCGGGCGTATCAGCGCGTTCATGCCTGTGTCCACGATGGCGAAATTCTTGACCTTGGTCTGCTTGATATAAAGGACCTTGCCCACCAGGATACCGCCGTTGGCGGAAATAAAACGCCCCGGCTCGAAAATCAGCTGATACTTCCGGCCTTTAAAAAGAGGCAGAACGTTCCGGGCAAATTCTTCAGCAGTCTGGGGATTTTCGTCGCTGTAAATGACGCCCAGTCCGCCGCCCAGGTTTAAAAACTTGATTTTGATTTTCTGCTTCTCAAGCTCATCAATAAAGGCCAGCACCTTCCAGAAAGCTTCCACAAACGGCTTTCCCGTGACGATCTGGGAACCGATGTGTACATGGATACCGCACAGAGAAAGATGGGTGTAATGCGCGCGCCGCGCAAAAACCTGCCGCGCCGTGTCCAGATCCATACCGAACTTACTCTCAGCTTTTCCCGTTGCGATATGGTCGTGCGTTTTAGGGTCCACAGCAGGATTAATGCGGAGGGAAATATTTGCTGTCTTCTTCAGTTTTCTGGCCACGCGGTTGATGGCGTCAAGTTCCGGCACGGACTCCACGTTAAAAAGAAGGATGCCGTAGCGGATGGCCTCTTCGATTTCCTCTTCGGTCTTCCCCACACCCGCGTAAACGATTTTTTCCGGAGGGCATCCGACTTTTTTGGCGCGGAAAAGCTCGCC
>CAZIQJ010000342.1:0-1677 GCA_964541285.1 uncultured bacterium
CAGGTCAAGGAAACCGAGGCTACTCAGCAGGCCGCGGCTGAAAAGTCTTCACTCGGCAAGCTCAAGGCCCCGGCCGAGCTGGCTGACCTTTTGGAGAAGGCCTCAAAGACGTTGACGGATCATCGCTCTCAGGCGGAATCCCAACGTAAAGAGATTGAGGGCCAGTCCGCCAGGAAGCAGAAAGAAATCAGTCAAGTCTTCGATCGAGGAAAGGATTTTTACGTTCAGGGCAAGTATTGGGAAGCGGCAGAGGCCTGGAAGGCGCTGATCCCGATGGTCGAAGAAGCGGCTCAGGTGGAGAAATGGATCCGGCAATTTGAAGCCGCTTACCGCGACTATCTGGATTCCAAATCTTCGGTCGATCGCATGTCTGAGGAAAGGTCCCGAAAGTTCGCTGCCCCAGCGGATATTTTAAAACTCTTAATGCAGGCCCAGAAGGATATTGAAGCGCAGACGGCTTCCTTAGTCGCCGAGCGGGCGTCGATGGAAAAGGGAACAGCCGAGCACGCGGCTTGGGCCAAGGAAGCATTTGAAAAGGGTAAAACGCTTTACGGACAGGGACATGTGGATCTGGCCGTGGCGGAGTGGGAAAAGCTGGTTCCTCACTTGGATGAGGCCTCGCCGGAACGGGCGCTGATTCTGGATCTTCGCCGACAGCGCGATCAGGCGCGTTCCTCGCGTGCCAGAATCGATGAGCTGTCTCAGGCGAAACAAGGCCGGCTCCAGGCGCCCTCCGATTTAAAAATAGCTTTGGAATCGGCGATTGACACCACGCGTGCGAAGCAGCGTGAATTGGAATTGGAAGAGCAGGCGGTGAATCGTTCCATCAATGAGCGCCGCGACGCAATGCTCGAAATTCTTCAAAACGGCAAAACCCTTTTTGAGGCAGGCCAGGTCAAAGAAGCAATGGCCGAGTGGGAAAAACTGTCCCAGTATGTGGATGCCCGTTCCGGACTTCAGGAAACGCTGAAACAGCTGAAAGAGGCTTTTGACCGTCAGAAGAATGCCAAGCAGACCCTGGCTGAAACGCAAGCCCGCGGCGGATCGCGCTTCGAACCGCCTCAGGAACTGGCGGTTTCGATTCAGCAGGTATCTGATCAACTTTCTACCGCCGCCTCACGGGCTCGCGCCGAAAAGGCGGATTTGGAAAAGGCCTACACCGATAAGAAAATCTGGCTCGACCAGACGGTGCAGACAGGTAAGCAGTTTTATACCGCGGGCCGCTTGGAAGATGCGGTCGATGAATGGTCCAAGCTGACCCCGTACCTTCCGGAAGAATCCGGACTGCCGCAAAAATTATCCGACTTGAAGAATATCAAGGAAGAGGCTGTTCGAGCCAAAAAAGAGGCCGTCGAAGCGGTTGCCAAGCAATACAAAGGCTTGCGGGTCGAGCCTCAAATGGCAGCTTTTCTCTCGGATATTTCAAAAGATTTGAGGACTCAAACCGTACAGGCCGAGAAAGACCGCGGCCAGGCCCAGGCGCGGCTCACGGAAAATCAGAAAAAGATCGATGCGATACTGAAGGAAGGCAAAACGTTTTACGATTCCGGAGATCTGGGCGCGGCGGTCGTTTCCTGGTCAGCCGTTCTACCCTATCTGGATGAGACGTCTGACGCGCGGCGCGCCCTATCGGAATTGCGGATGCGCTTCGATGATCTGGGTAAAGCCAAAAACGCA
>CAZIQJ010000343.1:0-1665 GCA_964541285.1 uncultured bacterium
GCCACGAAGCTCGAAAGTTAATTCCCTCCAGAGGTTTTGATCATGCAAGGAAAACGTATCAACCGTGTCGGCCATTTGATCCAGATGGAGCTTGGCCAGCTCATTCTTCACCGCGTGAAGGACCCGCGCCTTGGTTTTGTCACAGTTACCCACGTGGACGTTACGCCGGATCTGCGTTCGGCTTGCGTTTTTTACAGTGTGCTGGGCAATGACAAACAGAAAAAGGATTCCCAGATTGCGCTTGAGAAAGCCGCTGGATTTTTACAAAAGGAAATCGGTGATGCGCTTCAGCTGCGTTACACGCCCAAACTGACTTTCCGTCTTGATGATTCGATTGAGCAGAGCATCGAGGTTGACAAGGTCCTGCACAAAATTCAGCAGGAAGATAAGCCCGGCAAAAACTGATTTATGAAGAAGAAAGCAACCTCCCTCGCTGATTTCTGCAAAGCCCTCAAAAAACATGACAATTATCTTCTGACCTGCCATGTGCTGCCGGAAGGTGACGCAGCCGGCAGCATTCTGGCCATGGACTCACTTCTGCGCAGGCTAGGAAAGAAAACTACGGTCGTGGCTGAGGACATTTTTCCTGAGCGGCTTTTCTGTATGGACGGCAAGCGCTGGAACAATGTGAAGCAGGTCAAAAAGAAAAAGTTTGACGCGCTTGTTACTGCCGACTGCCCGACGCTTGAGCGTATCGGAAAAGTCCGCAGCCTTATGTCTCCGGACACCGTGGTCTTCAATATTGATCATCACATCAGCAATGATTTCTTCGGGAAATATAATTTTGTCCTCCCTCAAGCCGCAGCCAGCGGGGAAGTGGTCTACGATATTTTCAAACATATGAAAATGCCGCTGACCAAACAGGAGGCGACCTATCTTTATGTGGCGCTCTCCACCGACACCGGCTCTTTTAAATATGAAAACACCACGGTACGCAGCCATCAAATCGCGGCCGAGTTGATCAAGACCGGCATCCCGCTTGAAAAAATTAATGACGAGATCTACGCGACCTATTCTCTAAACAAGATCAATCTTTACAGCCGCCTGCTCAGCCGTGTCAAAACCGAAGCTAATGGCAAAATCGCGTGGGGCGTGATGCGCCGCGAAGATCTTGAAAAGACCGGCGCTACTTATGAGGACACGGAAGGTTTTATTGATTTCCTGAAGTATATCCGTGAAGTTAAAATCGCCTTCTTCCTTATTGAAAATTCCCAGCCAAATTCCGTTCGTGTTTCTTTCCGCGGCAAGGATACTTTTGATGTCAACCGGATCGCGACTCATTTCAAGGGCGGCGGCCACAAGAAAGCCGCGGGCTGCACGATCTACGCCCCTGTTGAAGATGCCGAAAAAATGATCCTGGACCGCCTGCACCGGGAGTTGAAGTTTTGAATCCATCACCCGTTTCTTTAAACGGCATCCTTTGCGTCGACAAGCCCCGTGACTGGACTTCCCACGATGTCTGTGCTTTTATCCGCAAAAATTTTAAAATAAAAAAAGTTGGGCATGCGGGCACGCTCGATCCGCTGGCCACGGGGCTTCTTGTGGTGTTGATCGGAAACGCAACCAAGCAGTCCATGGAATTAAGCGCGTGCGATAAGGAATATGCCGGGATCATGGAGCTTGGCGTTAAGACCGACTCCCATGACCGCCAGGGCAAGGTCATTG
>CAZIQJ010000344.1:0-1614 GCA_964541285.1 uncultured bacterium
TTCCTTCCTGCAGCTCGCGGAAAACATTTTCGTACAGTGCGCGCGCAGTCGCAAGCTCGAGCAGATACTTTTGAAGCGACTCGGGGTCGACTTTCTCGAGCTTGTGAAGAAGCTTATGGACGAACGGGAGGTTTTTGGGCATGGGTTCGGCTTGCTTCCTGGACTTTTTGAATGAA
Organism: uncultured bacterium; assembly: GCA_964541285.1. Classification (GTDB taxonomy): domain Bacteria; phylum Omnitrophota; class Omnitrophia; order Omnitrophales; family Aquincolibacteriaceae; genus CAYLPP01. Next base: position 177 of record CAZIQJ010000344.1, read on the forward strand.
AAGGGCCAGTTTTGCGGGGTCTTTGACTCCGGGTGACTTCTCAACTCCGCTTGCCACATCCACGGCGTAAGGATTCACCTGCGCGATGGCAGTCATGACATTTTCAGAGTTAAGGCCGCCTGCAAGGAACAATTTATCGCAGACATGCGGGCGGTCGCAGACCAGGGACCAGTCGAAAGTGGTGCCGGTTCCTCCGCCTTCGTCCTTGCTGTAGGTATCAAATAAAAACGAAGTGACATTGTATTCATCCAGGCGTTTCAGGCTCATGGCGTCCTTGATCCGGAAAGTCTTGATGACCTGGTAGCCCTGTTCCATGAAGTAATGGCAGTACAGCGAAGTTTCATCTCCGTGGAACTGAAGAATACGGATGCCGGTTTCTTTGGCAATGGTCTCCACGTCTTTTTTGGGCTGGTTCATAAAAACGCCCACAAAGTTTTTGAAAATCGGCATGGCCTGGATGATCTCACGCGCTTTTTCCGTGGTGATCTTGCGCTTGCTTTCGGCGAAAATCAGCCCCAGATAATCCGCGCCAAGGCCGGCGGCAAGCTTGGCGTCTTCCAGGCTGGTGTTGCCGCAGATTTTGATGCGGGTCATGCTTTTTTCCATTTCTTGTCGCGGCCCAGCATTTCAGAAAGCTTGGCTCCGATGTCATCAGATTTCATGAACACGCTTCCGATCAGGAAGGTCTGGATGCCCAGGCTTTTGTACTCCAGCAGCTCTTCATACCGCGTAAAGCCGCTTTCTGCGATAACAGGATGCCCTTTTGGAATATGCGGCAGGAGCTTTTGCGCGCGCATGGGGTCAACCGACAGCGTTTTGAGATCGCGGTTGTTGATGCCTATGATGTCCGCCCCCGCGCCCAGAGCTTTTTTAAGGTCATCTTCGGTATGGACTTCCACAAGCGCGTCCATCTGGAGCTTTTTGCCCAGTTCGATCAGGTTACGCAGTTCGGATTCCGTCAGGATGGAGGCGATCAGCAAAAAAGCGTCGGCTTCAAGCAGCGCGCTCTCATACAGCTGGTAAGTTTCGAACAGGAAATCCTTGCGCAAAATGGGAATGGTTGTAACCTGGCGGACTGTTTTCAGATAGCTGGGGCGGCCTTTAAAAAAATGCGTTTCCGTCAGTACTGAAATGGCGACCGCGCCCCCGTACTCGTAAATTCCCGCGATGCGAAGCGGCTGGAAATCTTCGCGGATCGTGCCCTCGGAAGGAGATGCCTTTTTGATTTCGCATACAAGGCGCAGGTCCCGGCTCGAGGTGACGGCCTTGCGGAAAGACCGGACGCCCGTGCGGGGTTTGCTTTCCACCGCGTCTTTCAGCCGGTGAAATGGGAAGCGCGCCTTCAGCTCTTCAAGGTCTTTCTTTTTCTGTATCAGAATATCGTTCAGGATCATTTTCTGGACTCCGCGACCAGGCCTTTTAAAGCCTGATACGCCTT
>CAZIQJ010000345.1:0-1601 GCA_964541285.1 uncultured bacterium
ATATCCAGGTCATCGTGCGGCAGCTCAACAGGAACCGGCCCGCGCTTGGTGATGACGTAGTGAACCTCGCGCACCGGCTTTTTCAAAAGAAGAGCCGCCTTCACATGCGGCGGTACATTCTTGGTGTAAGCCGCGGCGGGTTTTAGAAGCCGCTTTTTATAAACCATCTTCTCTTTCATGCGGCCTTCTTTCACAGCCTTCACGAAATCCTTGATCCAGCCTTCGATTTTTTCACCTTCGAAAAGTTTCCGGTAAAGCTCTTCCTGGAAATCTTTGGCCAGGCGCGTCCAGTCGGAGCGCACAAATTCCATTCCCGTAAAATGCAGGGATTTTTTTCCATTTTGAAGAAGCATCCCTGCGTAGCGTTTCTTTGCGCCGCCTTCTTTATTCCGCGCCATGGGAAGAAGGAATTTCCAGAAATAACTTTCGAATTCAATTTCAAGGCAGGACTTCAGGCTGAACTCTGTCTCCAGGCGGTTCTGCCAGTATTTGTTGAGTTCGCGCGCGAGTGCTTCGCCCCGCGCTTCAGGCGTCAGCGAACCATCCTCTTCAAAGCGGACGAACAGAGAATCCGTATCGCCGTAAAGAACCTCAAGCCCTTTGCGTTCGAGATAATCCCGGCTTTGTACCAGCAGCCATTGCCCGGTGGACGTGACCGCGGTGGGAAGGTCGGGATGATAAAAGCGGCTTACGGGCGAACCCATCACACCGTAAAAACTGTTCATGAGAATTTTGATGGCCTGCGAAAGGTGAGGGTCGTTTTCTTTTTTGGCCTTGGCCCGCTGCTTCATGAGTTCGTCAATAAAACCGGGCAGGATGTGTTCGGTTCTGGAAAAAGGATACCCCCGAGGAGTGGTGAGCGGATTTACCTCCGCGCACAAACGTGACAGCGGATCAATTTTGAAAGTCTGGATAATCGTCGGGTACAGGCTTTTAAAGTCCAGCACCAGGACATGGTTGTAAATACCGGGCCGCGGTGAAATCACATACCCGCCGGCACTCTGCTCCAGCTTGATCATGTCGTCAGTGTTCGGTGCCACATAACCTTTCCGGTGAAGGCGCGGAAGGTAGAAATGATCAAAGGCCGCGGCGGACATTCCGATCTGGTCCATAAGCAGGCCCGACAAAAGCGTGCGCTTCATGGCCAGTTCTACAAGCCCTGTCTTTTCAAATATTTTGGAAACCAGCACAGCATCTTGGAGGTTGTAAACCGCGAGGCTTTGTTTGTCATCTTTGAACATGCGGTCAATTTCCGCCATCTTATCCTGTCCGGGCGTGATCGTCTTGCCTTCGCCGAGCAATTCCTGGGCAACGGTCTCCAGGCGGAAATCCTCAAACTGATAAAAGGCGGCACGAAGCACCACGGGGCCGTCGAGAATCACGCGGCCGGGAATAATGGCAAGATCGCTGCCGTTTTTTCTTTTCTTGATCACCATGGGCCGGCTGGCCCGTCCGACCAGAAAGGGCATCCATAGCGCCCGCGAACGCTGCTCCAGCACCGCAAGATCAAAACCTACGACGTTCCAGCCAATCACTACATCAGGATCGCGGTCTTCAAACCACGCGAGAAGCGATTTGAGAAGATCTGCCTCAAGGGAAAA
>CAZIQJ010000346.1:0-1544 GCA_964541285.1 uncultured bacterium
CCTGCCCCGCGCCGTTCCATTCAGCTTTGGGAGCACCGCTTTCCGTCAAGACCCGGAACACTCCCTGCGCGGCACCGGGACTGGCACCGCTGCCCTGGAAAAGGGATTGTCCCTCCCCATTCTCCGAAAACAGGTCCGGAACATTGTCAAAAGAACCACGGGAGACCACAGCGCGCATCCAGAGTTTTCCATTTGGATAATACTGTTTGATTTCACCCTGCGGCGCACCGGCCATCATGGATTTTTCAAAAAGCAGCGGCCCGTTTGCCGCATACTCTTTTTCCATACCGGTTTCCTGCCCGCCTTGAAACGGGTACTCCATCCAGACTGCACCATTAGGATGAAAGAAAACAACTGTGCCGTCCAACACGCCTTCCTTGAAGGTCCACGAAGAGCTGACCCGCCCGTCCGAATAAAAAGTTTGAAAGTTTTTTGTTCCGGAAGACGCAACAACTTTAACTGTGGCCGAACCGATAGTTTTAACGGGTCCTGAATTTTCGCGGTCTGAAAAACCCTTGCCGGAATCTTTGGGCGGCATGTCTTTTTTTGCTTCCGCCTGCCGGGTCTGCTCAGCGGGCTTCGACTTCCCGTGAGGATCTTTATGCCCCGCTTGTCCCATCAGAAAAATCACGGCGGTTAATAGCAGGTACCCGGCTGCAAGAGTGATCAGAAATTTTTTCATACCACTATCCCCTGCGTTGAAAATAAATCCGGTGTCTGTAAAGTCCGTATTTCACGCGCATCGCGAAGGCCCGATATTCCAAGACCGATAAGCCGTATTGCTTTTTTGCCTGCGCGGGTTTTCTTTTCAAGCAGTTCGCAGGCAATACGATAAATCTCTTCCGGACCAGAAGGCTCATGCTGGAGGGTTTGTGAGCGCGTAATCTGTTCAAAATCGAAATATTTTACTTTCAAAACAACCGTCAGCCCCATGCGGCCGCTTTCCTTAAGCCCTGCATAAACTTCCTGAGCAAAGGCCTTGAGGCGCATCTTCAGAACCTTCACATCACGTGTGTCCCGGTCAAACGTTTCTTCCGTGCTGGACTGTTTGGGTTCGGTCCAAGGCTCGACCTCACGCTCATCCAAGCCCCGCGCAGCAAAAGACAGGTGCAGCCCGGTTTTTCCCATTTCAGCTTGAAGCCTCTTGACTGAGGCCTCGGCCAGCTCTCCGCACGTCGTATACCCAAGGGCCAGCAGGGATTTTTCAGTTACGGGGCCCACCCCTGGAATTTTTCTCACCGGAAGGGGCTTTAAAAAAGCCTCTTCTTCTCCCGGCAGAACAACGGTCAGTCCATCCGGCTTCTTGAAATCGGAAGCGATTTTGGCCAGAAACATATTCGCGGCAACACCCGCAGAAGCCGTAAGACGAGTCGTTGCCGCAATATTCTGCTTAATCAGGGAGGCAATCATGACAGGGTCGTCCATTCCAAAACGGTGCTCAGAAACGTCCAGATAAGCTTCATCCACGGAAACGGCTTCGACGAGTTCCGTGTGCTGGCGCAGGATGCTCAGCACGACCTCCACGTCCGCCTCGGACGGTCGCG
>CAZIQJ010000347.1:0-1512 GCA_964541285.1 uncultured bacterium
TCATGCCGAAGAGGCGGCCGCAGTGCTTCGTGCCCGGGGTTATTCAGGGCCCATCACAGCGCTGTACCGTTATCCGCTTGATGGCCTGGGTCAGGCGCCGGCTCTCGGGAATGTGCGGGCGGGACTCACGGATTACCATGTAGCGCCCCAGGTGCTCTATCGTCATCAGTTTTGGGAAAATGCCGCAATCATCAGGAACGAATTCGATAGTTTGAGAGGTTCGGGCACGCGCCGCTCCCTGCCGCTTCTGTACAAAGCGCTGAAAGAGGGCGGTTTGGTGGAAGCGGATACGGTCCTGAAACCCGCGGCTTATCAAAAGCTCGAAGAAACCGAGCCGTCAGCTGTGGATCTCCGAGCACTCAAGGAGATGACGGACCTCACTGAGATAAGTACGCGTGAGTTTTTGCAGAAGATTTTTCCCGCCGCGTCACCCGCAAACAAGTTGGCGTTATTTGATTTGGGCAGTGACGGAACCTTTCTCCAAAATCTCACGGAGCAGGACAGCGGAATGAATCAGGTTGTGCAGACAGCCTATGCGCTCGACAAAGACACTCTGCGTCTGTTTTCTCCAAAGAGTGAAGGCCCGGGCTTGGAAGGAAGCGAACTGGAAAAGGGGATAGCTTCCCGGATTGTCAAAGCCCGCGCCGGGGAGTTGACATCGCAGGTTGTTTTTATGAATGCCCCTTATCTCGATAAACGAGAATACCTGGAAACCATGGTGGACGAGGCGGCTTATCTTGCGGACCCCAAGGGGAGTGTCATTCTGCTCCGTATCCACGAAAATGACTGGGCTTACCGCGAGAGTTTAACGGCCGAGTTCCGCCGCTGGGGTTATTCCCTGATTAAAATTTTCCCCAAGGCGCCCCGCGATTACCCGTTTACACAATTCATCCGCGGCGGAGGAACAGGGGATGAACCTTTATACGTCTTCGCAAGGGAAGGTGTGAATACGGGAGCTGGCGCGCGAGCAGAACTCAGGGCGGACAAAAACGAACTCGGTGCCAAAGTTTCCTACAATCAGCCCGAGCTCGTGTTTCTTGCCTCACTGGCCAAGCTGCAGGAAGAACAGTTCCCGCCGGAGGCGCGCGCCGAAGAAACCAGGGACGGAATGTTTCTTCCTTCAGATCCCTTTATGGTTGCGCAGATCCTGAAGGAAGTCCTGACGGGCGGCGAGCATGTCATCGACCTTGGCAGCGGCAGCGGGATCGTGCTCTTTCTTGCCGCCGCGCTGGGCGCTGCAAAGGCCACGGGTTATGAAAGTGACCCCGGGCTTTTTATCGCAAGCCGACATCTGCTTCAGAAGCTTTCCGAAGACCCTCGTCATCTTTTGATCTTTAATCCGGCCAAGGTCAGCATACTGAAAAGAAATTACATGGCCGCGAACCTTGCGCGGGCAGGTGACGCCCAGGATGCTTCCAAAAACGTGTACTACTATTTTGACCTCAGTTCTGCGGCCCAGATTTTCGAAAAAGAAAGATTTCTCGCAAAACTTAAAAAACTCCCGGCCGGCTC
>CAZIQJ010000348.1:0-1236 GCA_964541285.1 uncultured bacterium
TCCACAGACGGGACCTCCGAATGGCTGGCGCGTGAATTTCCTTCTGTCCTCTTGATACGGCAGGCCAACCAGGGTCCGGCCGCAGCCCGCAACCGGGGCATTGAAAAAGCAAAGGGGACCTGGGTAGCGTTTCTGGATTCCGACGATGAATGGCTCCCCGGGAAACTGAAATCCCAGTGGGACTTCTTTCGCGGCCATCCCGAATACCGCATTGCCCAAACTGAAGAGCTTTGGATCCGGAACGGCCAGCGCGTCAATCCCATGAAAAAGCACCAGAAGTACGGGGGCTGGATTTTTGAGAAATGCCTGCCCCTCTGCCTGATCAGTCCCTCGGCAGTTATGATGCAGAAAAGTCTTTTGTTGGAAACAGGGCTCTTTGATGAATCTTATCCCGCCTGCGAAGATTATGAACTGTGGCTTAGAATCACCGCCGCCTGCCCGGTTGGACTGATTACAAGGCCCGGTATTAAAAAATACGGCGGCCATGCGGATCAGCGGTCGCGGGAGTTTCCGGCCATGGACCGTTTCCGAATCCGGGCCCTGATCAAAACGCTTGAAAGCGGACTTCTGAATCCTTTACAGACTCAAAGCGCGCTGGCCATGCTCGCGGAGAAGTCCGCGATTTTTTTCGCGGGAGCCGAAAAACGCGGACCTCATGAAGAAGCCGGGTCGCTTAAAAGAAAACTCGATGAAATCAAAAACCGTTTTCCGGAATTCGCCCTGTGAAACTCTACACACCTGAAAGAATTCTTCTCGATAAAAAAGCCAAGGGCTGGCCGCTCACCTCCGAAATTATTGCCCGGCTTCCAGGCGTTCCCGTTGAAGAGGTCGAAACGGTACGCTCCGCCATGGAGGAAACCAAGCGCAAAGCCGACCCGATCGGAGCAGGGAAAAGAACCCTGTTCTTGACCGTAGACGAGGGCCGTTCTTTCAAGCCTTTTCCTGAAGCAGAGCAATACCTCTCCTGCGACTACTACACGCTTCATGTGGCCGAAGGCTGCGACCTGGAATGCAGTTACTGCATTCTGCAGGCTTATCTGACGAATCCCTTTCTGACCGTCTTTGTGAATGTTCCGGAGATGCTGGAAAACCTGCAGACATTTTTATCAGCGAGCCCGGAACGCTTTTTCCGGATCGGCACAGGCCAGCTCGCAGACTCCCTCTCCCTGGATCACATCACAGGTTTCTCCGAATTGCTTGTCCCGTTTTTCAGGAAACAAACCAACGCGGCCCTGG
>CAZIQJ010000348.1:1246-1505 GCA_964541285.1 uncultured bacterium
ATTGAACGCATGCTTAAACTTTCCAGTTCCGGTAAAGCCATTGTGTCGTGGTCCGTAAATATGGAAGCTCTCCAAAAACAGGAAGAACACAAAACAGCAACCCTGGACGAACGTCTTGCCGCGGCGTCCGAAATCTGCGAAAAGACGGACCACCGCGTCGGCTTTCATTTTGACCCTCTTGTGGACATGTTGGAATGCGAGAGGGCTTACTCTTCGACCCTTCAAAAAATTTTCGACGGAGTTCCAGAGGAACGGATTG